>DATHFI010000125.1:0-4356 GCA_035490275.1 Planctomycetota bacterium | reverse complement strand
CGTCGAGATCCGCCTCCGAGTCCACGGCCTCCCGGAGGATCGAGCGGATGAGTTCGCGAAGGCGCTTGCGGGAACGATGAAGGAGATTGGCCACGTCGGTCAGAGGGAGGCCCAGCCGCTCCGCGATGGCCGCGTGGCTCGGCCGCTCCGCCCCGGCAAGCAGGTGGATACGGACCGCCTCGAACTCCGCCTCCCGGGCCGAGAATTCCCGCCGCAGGCGTTCGAACGCGTCCTGCAGCACGGCCATCGACCAGGACCGGCGGAACGCGACCTCGGGCGTCCGGGGGTCGGCGGGATCGATCCGGACCTCGGTCTCGGCGCGGGCGAAGTCGAGCGAGAGCGGCGCCGCGCCGCCGCCGCGCTTTTCGGCGTTCGCCTTGCGGTGCTCGTTGGCGAGGTAGTGCTCCAGCAGGGCGAGCAGGAAGTTCTTGAAGCGGCCCCGCCCCCGCTCCACCCGGTCGAGCGCGCGGAGTTCGAGGAAATGCGCAAAGAAGCCCTGCGTGGCGTCTTTCGCGTCCTCCGAGGAGCGCCCCTTGTGGCGGAGGTAGACGTAAACGGGCGCCCAGTAGGTCTCGCAGAGGGTGTTGAGCGCGGTGCGGCGGTGCGGGTCGGAGGGGTCCTTCGCGCGCAGCACGACGGTCCAGAGCGTCGGCTTGAAACTCCCACCGACGGCGGATCCGGTGGTCATGCGGCCATTATAAGAGGCGGGCCTACTTGAGTTCGCGGACGCGCACGTTCTCGAAGGCCGCCACGCCCCCCGCGACGCCGACGCTGACCGGACCGGACTCGTCGCTCGCCTTGCCCTGGAGAACCTTGACGCCATCGATCCAGATCGTGACGACCTTCTCGCGGCGCTCCAGGATGAAATCGAATTCGTGCCGGCCCGTGATCCGCTCCGCCGGCTCGGACGCCACGCCCCCCCCGTTCCAGACGAAGGCGCCCGCGTTGGTCAGCATCGCCTGGCATTTCGGGCCGAGCTGGAGCTGGATCCCCACGCAGCCCTCCGCGGGCTTGATCTTCGCCCGGACCGCCGCGTTGCCGAACTTCGCGGCCGCGAGGAGGCAGAAATTCCAGTCGGAGGTGTCGCTGCTCCCGCGGACCGACTCGCCCGTCCGCTTCCACTTCGATTTGTCCCCCTGGATCGGCGCGTTCGAGAGCGACTTCCAGTCGGCGGGTTTGCCCAGCAACTCGGCGGGAAGGCGCTGGTCCGGGTCGAGCTTGAAAACCGCGAACTTGGCATCTTCCCCCCGGCGGCGGGCCAGCAGGACCTCGACCTCGGGCCGCAGCTTGTACGCCTCCAGGTGCTTGCGCCACGCAACCTCGAGCTCCGATTCCTCCAGCCCAAACGCCTCCTTGGGCGTCGTGCCCGTGTAATACTTCTTCACCTTCTCGATCCCGTGGGTGTCGATGAGGAGGCGGAAGTAGCTGGCGGCGACGTCGTAGGCGTTCAGCCCGGGATGCTGGACCATCCATGCGTAGAAGTCGGGCGCGGCGGTCATGTCCGCGAGCGGCGGCAGCGACTTGCGCTTCAGCTCGAAGGCCGCCACCGCGTGGACATGGACTCCGTGGACAAACTCCAGGAGCGCGTTGGCCAGCCCCTCCGCGAAAAAAAGGTTGCGGGACTCGGATCCCGACTTGGGGAGCCGGGCCGCGACGAGGTGCACCATCTCGTGAAATCGCGTCTGGTCGTTGTCATAGGGAAGATGGCCCTGGGTGCCGGCGGAGAATCCCTCGTTCCCGCTCGTCCTGGTGATCGTGGCCAGCTCACCGACCTCGTCGTAAAGGAAGAGCTCGAGGCCGCCCTCCGGTTTCACCTCCAGCGCGGTCGTGATGCGGACGAATTCCTTCTCGGCCATGGCGGCGATCCGGTCCACGGCCGCGCCGGCGCGGCTGCCGGTCCGGAAATGGATCGTGAAGTGTTCGGTCCGCTCGACGCCGGTCAGGATTCGATCCGGCTCCTGCGCGCCGAAGGGAAGGCCGAGGAGAATGAGCGCGCCCGCGAGAGTGGCCGAATTCGTCATCGCGGAAACCTCTTCAGCGGACAGCTGATGCCTGACCGCTTCTGGCGCCGATCGCCGACGGCTGTCGGCTGAGCGCTACGCCGGTTGGGCCTGGGCCTGCGCCTGGGCCTGGGTCTGCGGCCGCAGGTACTTCGTCAGCGTGATCTGGTTCCCCTGCGTGTTGTACTCGACGCGCTCGCAGCAGCGGAGGATCATCATGATCCCCAGCCCGCCCATGCGGCCTTGCAGGTGGCGCTCGCGGGCCGCGCTGATCGCGTCGCGCGACGACCCCGAGCGCACGAAAAGGTCGTGGTTGAACCCCGTCCCCTGGTCCGTCACGACCATCGTGATCTTCTCGGAATCGAGCAGGTACTGGATCTCGATCGGCCGGTCCTTGCGGTACTTGTTCCCGTGCTGGGCCGCGTTCACCACCGCCTCGCGGAAGGCCGCCGCGAGCGCGACCTGCCCCTGCTCGTCCAGGCCGCTCCCCTCGAGGAGCCGGTGGATCAGGTCGATCACCCGCTCGATCTGCGACTCCTCCGTCGGCAGCTGCAGGTTGATCTGCTGGCGGAAGATCAGCTCCTCCTCGGCCGCGCGCACGATTTCGCTGTCCGCCAGCTCGAGGAGGTTCCGGAACTCGAAGGGCTGCGGGAGGTTCTCGTCCCCCGTCACCATGAGTTCCCCGGGGATGTCGTAGAGGCCCGCGTTCTCGTACAGGACGACGAGGGGCGTGTTCGTGGTCTCCTTCTTCATCTTCAGCGACTGGCAGAACTTCTGGTGCTCCGGCACCGAGCCGTCCACGATGGCGAGGTAGGGCTTCCCCGATTCCATCCGTTTCATCGCCGAGGGCACGTCCGTCAGGACGACGATCTCCCAGTTCGCGGTGCGGAAGTAGTACTCGAGCGTCTTCGCGAAGTAGTCCATCTCCGGCAGGAGGAGCAGGATCGCCGAGGACCGGACCTGCTCGACCCTCCGGCGGATCTCGTCCGCCGGGGCGAAGAGGAGCTTCGCCTCGCCCTCGAAGGTGAGGATGAGCTTCGTCGGGGTGAAGACGAGGAGCGTCATCGCGGGGCGGATGAGCCGGTGGCCCGTGGGGTGGTGCTCGATCTTCGGCTTCTCGTACCGGACCTCGAGGATGCCCACGTCGTCGAGGACCACCCGCTTCCCGGCCATGATCTCGTTCTTCAGGACCTCGAGGAACGAGCCGATCATCGCCTCGACCTTCGAAGGGCTCGATTCCGAAATGCGCGCCCCGAATTCCGAGACGAAGTTGGCGCGGACGGCGGTGGGCCAGGGGGCGTCGTCCTTCTGGACGAGCGAGAAGGTGCCGAACCAGGGGAACTCGACGACGCGTCCGGCGGCGACGGCGCCCTTGAGGGCCCCGATGAAGGCGTCGATGATCCGGGCGCCGCTCTCCTCGCTCTGGTTCAGCGAGGTGCTGACCTGGCGGCTGAGGTCGCGGACCTTGACCTGGGTCATGGCCGTTCACCCATGGCGGTGGTCAACGTCCCTCGCTCGCCGCCTCGATCTCGCGGGCCTTCCGGATCAGCTCCTCTTCGCTGATCACGCCCTTCTGGATCAGGAGCGGGATCAGCGCCTCGTGCAGGAACAGCTTGCTCACCTTCGGAAGGTGACGGTGGGTGGTGATGGCGACGTCGCGATGGGCCGCCTCGGTCTCGGTCTTGGCGTCCTCGGGGTGGACCGCGTACGACCCGTGGGCCGGGTGGGTCCCGTGCGTCGCGTGGGGCGTCCCGGTCTCGAAGAGCTCGGAGATGTGCTTCTGGATCGCCGAGCGCGGAGCCAGGTTGATCTCGATCTTCGAGTCCTGCGCGAGCTGGATCTCCTCGATCGCCTCGTAGTCGTACGGGTCCGCCGTGGCGACGGTCAGGACGTTGTCCTTGTAGTGAATCGGCAGAACCTGGTGCTTCTCGATGAGCTTGCGCGGGAGGCGCCGGACGAGGTTCTGGGGCAGGACGATGTCGTCGAGCATGATCACGGGCAGGCCCTGGTCCTTCGCGATGAAATCGACGAGGCGGTGGTCCTCGATGAACCCGAGCTTGACGACGATGGCCCCGAGGTTGCCGCCCACGGACTTCTGGAAGTCCAGGGCCATCTTGAGCTGCTCGTCGCTGATCAGATTTGATTCCACCAGGAGACGGCCCAGCCTGGTCTTGTCGTCCATGGGGACCCCGGAGCGAGACGACCGGATATTAACGCCCGTGGAAAGGCGGTGTCAAGGTTACCCGTTTGGGGTAGTGGGTCAGTTTCAATCCTGAAGCAGGTCGAATCAAGTAGCGGGTTGAGCGGGAAGGCTGTACACTTCGGGTATGCCTAAACGCTCAAGCATACCGAAGGA
>DATHFI010000124.1:0-3469 GCA_035490275.1 Planctomycetota bacterium | reverse complement strand
GTGGTCGCGTAGGTGAGGACCAGGAGCATCGCGAAAATACCCAGGGCGCCGCCCACCCATTTCATGTCTTTCCAGTCGAACGTGCCGCCCCTCCTCGGCGCGGCGAAGAACGAGGCGAATATGTACGCCAGGACGATGTTGACACCCGTCGCCAGCCAGGGCCGCGACTCCTCCGTCCTCGAAAGCAATCCTCCTTGCACGGCGATGAAGGCCAGGCCCATGAGAAGGAGGGCCAGCACCGCCAGGATAAAGAAGGGCGTCAGCAGGATGGTGGACACCGAGAAAATCAGCGTGCCGCGGCGTTCGGCCTTGATCGCCGCCATAAGGGGCGGGTAGATGTCGTCCGACCCCAGGATCCAGAGTTCGGGCATGTTCAATTGGACTCCCGATCCGGAAAGCTCGTTACATGGGAGCGGCGCCGCCAAGGATACAGGGCCCGGCGCGGGACCTGAAGAGTAGCCTCCCGCACCACGGCATCGTAGCTTGCTTCGAGTACTCTACAACGGACGCAGCCGATGCCCTACGTCGAGCGGTGCCTGTACCTCCTCAGGGTCCTGGGCCTCACTTCCATGCAGAAGATATTCAGGGAGTTGGCCCGGCGCGGAGTCGACACGTCCCGCATGCGGGCCCTGGAGGTCTACGGCGCCAAGGGCGAGCTGCATACCCAGGATTACGCGCGCCAGGTGGGGTCGCTGGAGGTCTGGGAATCCAAGGCGGAGCTTGAGCCGGACCTTCGCCGCAACCTGCCCGGGGCCATGGTACGCATCGTCGATTCGTACCGGCAAATCCGCGAGACGCGGGAGAAGTTCGACCTGGTCGTGGTCGACAATCCCGCCTTCACGCACGACGGGCACGTGGAGCACTTCGACCTTTTTCCCCACGTTCTGCGGATTCTCAGGACCCCGGGAGTCCTCATCGTCAACATGCTGCCGACCGCGGGCCCTTCCCTGAGGTCGCGTTTCCCGTCCCTGTTCAACAACCTCCACTTGCGGAGGCGGGAAGAGTTCTACGGGGCGTCCGATCCGGGGGACATCTCCTGGGAGCGGATCCTCGGCGCCTACCAGTCCTTCCTGGCGGCCGAGGGGCTGAACCTGGACTGGCACTTCATCCAGCATCGGGCAGGTGCGTTGAAATGGCTCCCGATCAGGAGCAGCTTCCTGTTATCAATTCGGTACCTGGTGCTGGGGACGACCGCCCGGGGTCGGGCCGGGGATCGGGACTCGCAGCGCCCACTCCAGGAGGGGGCGGTCCGCCAAAGCGGATTCAGGGATTGAAATCACGCCCCCAAGGGTTTACCTTATCGTACCCCGGGGTCCAATTTAAGGAGAAACGGATGAAGAACTCTTTCCATGTCGCGGCCGTTCTGGCGCTGGTCGTCGGCGGCGCGGCTCTCTTCGCCCAGGACATGGGCAAGAAGGAGCCGAGCAGCGCCGAGAAGCTCTGGAACGCCATCCACGAGCAGTGTTGCTCGAAGGGCGGGAAGTGCGAAGGCGACGAGAAGAAGGTCTGCGACCAGGTCGGCGCCACGGTGAAGGCCGGCATGGCGCGCTGCGCGGCGAAGGGCAAGAAAGAGGGCATGAAGTGCGAGGAGTGCGCCAAGCTCAAGGACGGCGGCCCCTGCGAGGGTTGCCGGGACATGACGGCGAAGGTCCTCGTCCCCTGGCTCAAGACGCAGGCGTCGGCCAAGGACGCGACGCACACCCTGACCGGAGCCGACGGCAAGAAGGAAACCATCAAGTGCACGCTCCTCGCGGGCCCCGTCTGCAAGGGCTGCGCCGAGGAGATGTCGGACGCCGTGATCAAGGCGTGCAAGGAAGCCGCCGCCGAGAAGAAGAAGTAGCTTTTCTCCGCATCGAAAAAAGACGGAGCGCTCCGCAAGGGGCGCTCCGTTTTCCTTTTCCCCCGCCCCATCCCGGACCCCCCGCCCTTGTAACGGCCCCGGTGGGGTGACGTAGATAAGACAGCGACCCGTACCTGAGGAGGGCGCGCCGCGCGAGCGGAGAGAGCGGCGCCCGGGTGCTGCGAACGGAGCGGTCCGGGAGACCCCGCCACCCGATTCTCACACCTGAACTTCTCCCGCCGGCACCGGAGACTCCAAGACGCATGGCACTACCCGGAAGTGTCCGATGAACGTGCTCCTCACCTGCGGCGGTCGGCGGATCCTCCCCATCAAGGCATTCCAGGAGGCCCTGCGCGGCCGCGGCCGTGTCTTCGCCTGCGATTGCGACGCCCACGCTCCCGCGCTACGGCAGGCGGACCGGGCTTTCGTCGTCCCGCGCGTCGACGAGGTCGAGTACATCGAGGATCTGCTGTCGATCTGCCGGAAGCATCGCGTTGGCTTGCTCGTTCCGGCGCTCGAACCGGAACTTCCCCTGCTGGCCGCGCATCGCGAGCGGTTTCTCGCCGCGGGGACATTCCCCCTCGTTCCGCCGGCCGGCGTCGTCGATGCCTGCTACGACAAGCTCGCCACCGCCGCCTTCCTTGCGGCGGTGGGCATCGCCTCCCCGATAACGTGCGTGTCCTTCGAGGAGGCCCGCGTCGCGCTGGCTTCGGGAGCCTTCGCTTTTCCCCTCGTCGTGAAACCGCGATGGGGCATGGGTTCCCTCGGGCTCCACGTGTGCGCGGACGAGGAAGAGCTGGAACTGGCGTACAAGCTGGTCCGCTGTCAACTCCCCCGGACCGTACTTGCGAACATCAGCGCGACCGATCCCGAGCGGTCGGTACTCATCCAGGAATGCCTGTCCGGCCTCGAGTACGGGTTCGACGTCATCAACGATTTGCGCGGGAACTATGTCTGCACGTTCCTCAGGAAGAAGTTGCGGATGCGGGCCGGGCAGACCGACCGCGCCGTCACCGTCCACGACCCGTCGCTCGAGCGCGTCACGAGCGCCATCGGGAAGGCGCTCGGCCATTTCGGACCCCTGGACGGCGACCTGCTCGTCACCCCCCGGGGAATCGTGGTCCTCGACCTCAACCCGCGACTGGGAGGCGGCTATCCCTTCTCGCACGTGGCGGGGGCCAACCTGCCCGCGGCGTTGGTCGCCTGGGCGGCGAACGAAGCGCCCGATCCCGCGTGGCTCAGGGTCCGGCCCGACGTGATGAGCTCCAAGATCGACGAAATGGTCCTGGTTCGGGACGAAGGACACCCGGTTGAAAATCCCCTGGAGGAGCCTCTCTATGAGTCACGGCGCGGCATGTGAGGTCGCCATCGTGGGGGCCGGCCCCTACGGGCTTTCGGCCGCCGCCCATCTCCGCGCGGCGGGCGCCGAGACGCGCATCTTCGGCGAGGCGATGCAGTTCTGGGAGTCGCGCATGCCCAAGGGCATGTGCCTGCGATCCTCGTGGGAAGCGTCCCATGTCGCCCACCCGGAGCGCGCGCTGACCCTCGATCACTACCAGGAGGCGCACCAGGCGCGGCTCTCCAAGCCGATTCCACTGGATGACTTCATCCGGTATGGACGCTGGTACC
>DATHFI010000123.1:0-5557 GCA_035490275.1 Planctomycetota bacterium | reverse complement strand
CGCTGCAGGAGTGCAGGAAGATGGCCGTCCAGGCGGTGGCGACGACGGCGAACAGGGACCGGATCCCCCCGCCCCGGCGTGCTCTCCTCATGCTCCCCCTCGTGGCTGAATTATAACTTATGAATTGTGCACCGGTCGGCTGAATCGGTTCGGAATTCGGGGCTCGGAGCGGGAGGCTTCGGGAAGCCGGGGTCTGGAAGCGGGGAATGGGGAGTTGCCTGGCGCCGGCGATTACTCGACGTAGGTACAGACGAGCTCTGTCGAGCCATTTCCCGTGACTTCGAATTCGCCCAGGTGCGCCGGGATAAGGAACGTGTCGCCCCGCCGGAACCGGGTCTTCGATCCCATTTTCGCGCCGTACCGCAGGGTGCCGCCGCCCCGGGTGCAGGTCAGGATCTGGAACCGGGCCGGGTTCGTCTTCTCCTTGATCCGGCGCCCCTCGAACACCATCGCCTCCATCGTGAACTTCTCGCACTTGATGAGGAGCAGCCGGCGGTAGGAATAGCCCGGCAGGCGCGATGGCTTGTACTTCGACACGCCCATCGAATAGAAATCGGTGACGTTCATCGCCTTCTCGACGGCGAGGATCCGCGGCTTCCCGTTCTGGACGCGGCCCCAGTCCGTGAGGCGGTACGTGACGTCGGAGTTCTGCTGGACCTCGAGGAAGATCGGCCCCCCGAACGCCGTGTGGATCGTCCCGGGCGGGATGAAGATCACCTCGCCCGTCTTCACCTCCATGGCGTTGAGGCACTGCTCCACCGTGCCCTTCTGGAGGTGCTGGCGGAACTCGGCCACCGTCGTCCCGGGGAGGACGCCGCGGATCACGCGCGCTTCCTTCGGCGCGTGGACGACGTACCACGCCTCCATCTTGCCCACGGGTTCCTGTTCGTACCTCTGCGCGAAGTCGTCCGAGGGGTGCACCTGGAGGGAGAGACGCTCGTGCGCCGCGATGAACTTGATGAGGAGCGGAAACCGGGTCGAGAACCGCATGGAGTGCTCGTCGCCGAGAACCTCGCGCGGCCAGGCGCGGCAGAGGCTCTCGAGCGACCACCCCTTGAGCGGGCCCTGGGCGATGACGGAGAGGTCCTTTTCCCGGCTGGAAATTTCCCACGACTCGCCGGTCCGGGCCCCCGCCCCCTTCTTCCCGAGAACCCGCTTCAGCTCGGGTCCGCCCCAGATCTTGTCCTTGTAGATTTCCTTGAAGCGGTAGGGGTAAAGCACGGGGCCCTTCTTAGGGGCGGCCTTCGACATGGCGGGATTCTAAGGAGGCCCCTTCAATTGTGCAATCCCAGTCATCAGACATCAGACTTCAGACTTCAGAAGTCTGAAGTCCGAAGTCCGAGCACTGTCCCTGCAAAATGGTAAAACCATAGCAATGGACGCCACTTTCCCCGACGGACCGTGGCGGGGCTACTACCTTCATCCGTCCCTGGACGACCGTCGCCATCGGATGCGACTCGAACTCCTGTTCCAGGACGGGCGCATTACCGGCTGGGGCGACGACGACGTGGGCTCCTTCGAAATCCGCGGGCGGTACGATTCCGCGACCCTCCGCGTGGATTGGCGGAAGGATTATCTCGGCGCTCATTCCGTCGACTACCGGGGACGGACGCGCGGGCGATTCATCGACGGCCTGTGGGAGCTGGACGAGGGATTCTTCGGCGGATTCCGGATCTGGCCGGGCGAAGGCGACGGCGGCCTCGAGGAAGCCGAGGAGCGTGAACTCGCGACCGAGGCCGCAGCGGTTGGTAGCGTCGCGACGGCCACCCCGATACACTGTTGAGCCGCGGGATTTTGGGGGGCCGCCGATCGATGATCATCGTCATGAAGCCGGGAGCGCCCGGGCGCGAGGTGGGCGCCGTCCTCCGCCAAGTTGAAACGCTCGGCGGCCGGGGCCATCTCTCCAACGGCCAGAAAACCGCGATAATCCGGGTTGCCGGCGACGACGGCCGCCTCGATCCCGCCGCCTTTCTCGCCCTCCGGGGCGTGGAGCGCGTCATCCCGGTCCTCCATCCCTTCCGCCTCGCCAGCCGCGAGGTGCAGCCGAAGGACACCATCGTCCGCGTGGACGGGATCTCCATCGGCGGCGGCACCTTCACGGTCATGGCGGGTCCGTGCGCGGTGGAGTCGCTGGAGCAGACGCTGGAGGCGGCCCGGCGGGTGAAGAAAGCGGGCGCCAGCCTCCTCCGGGGCGGCGCGTTCAAGCCGCGGACCTCGCCCTACAGTTTCCAGGGGCTCGGGCCGAAAGGCCTCGAAATCCTCTCGCGCGCCAAGGCGGAGACCGGGCTTGCGATCGTCACCGAGGTGATGTCGGCGGAGGACGTCTCGCTTGTCGCGGAGCACGCGGACATCCTCCAGATCGGCGCCCGGAACATGCAGAACTTCAACCTGCTCGACGCCTGCGGCCGCCAGAAACGGCCCGTGCTCCTCAAGCGGGGACTCATGTCCACGGTGGAGGAGCTGCTGCTCTCGGCGGAGTACATCCTCTCCCGAGGCAACCGGCAGGTGATCCTGTGCGAGCGCGGAGTGCGGACCTTCGAGAAGTACACGCGCAACACCCTCGACATCTCCACCGTCCCCGTGGTGAAGAAACTCTCCCACCTCCCGATCATCGTCGACCCGAGCCACGCCGCGGGGGTGCGCGACTACGTCGCGGCGCTCGCCCTCGCCTCGGTCGCCGTCGGCGCGGACGGGATGATGGTCGAGGTCCATCCCCACCCGGAGAAGGCCCTCTGCGACGGCCAGGAGAGCCTCTCCCCGGACGAATTCGACCGGCTCATGCGGGATGTCCGGCCCATCGCCCGCGCCGTCGGGAAGAGGATGGCGCGCTGACCCGAAGTTCAGGCTTGCACCCGGACCCGCGATCATTAAAATACTTTAATCTTTGGGCGGCCCTTCACGCGGGTCCGGGCCGACCGCCAACGCTGGAGAGGATTCACTGCGCCGGATCGCCTTGTCAGCACGGACCTTCGCCTGCTTGTGCGCGGCGGTCGCCTTCTGCGCGGCCGCCGCCGCGGTCCCCGCGTCGCCCCAGGACAAGGCTCAGGAGCCCTGGGAAGGCAAGATCGTCCACGACGTCCGTCCCGTGGGATTCCGCCGCTGGCGCGCCGTCGAGATCCTCGCCCTGGTCCAGTTGCGGAAGGGGAAGCCGTACGACTCGACCCAGCGCAACCAGGACCTGAAAACCCTCTTCGCCCAGGGCAAGTTCAGCGACGTCCGGATCGAACCCGAAATCACCCCCGCCGGGGACATCAATTTCGTCGTCAAGGTGATCGAATTCCAGAAGATCATCGACGTCCGGTTCACCGGCCTCAAGGCGATCCCCCCCACGACACTGACGGACCTGCGGCAGGTTCCCGAGGCCATGCTCAATCCCTACCTGCTCAAGCTCGACCAGGACAAGATCCGCGAACTCCTCGTCATGAAGGGCTACCACTTCTGCCAGGTCAACTACGAGATCATCTCGGAGGAGGATGGCGCGATCCTCCACTGGCATGTCACCGAGGGGCCGCTGGTCACCGTCCGGTCCATCAAGTTCACCGGCAACGCGCGCTTCCCCTCCTCCGACCTCAAGGCGCTGATGCAGACCAAGGAGGCGGGGTCGTTCCTCTTCTTCCCCCTCGCGGGCAGCCCCTACGTCCAGTACAACCTCGAGGAAGACCTCAAACGGCTCAAGCTCGCGTATTACCGCGAGGGGTGGCTCGACATCACGAAGGACGACCGGATCTTCATCGAGGACCTGGTCTTCTCCCCCAGCCGGACCGAGGTGGACATCCGCATCCACATCGACGAAGGCCAGAAGTACCGGATCCGCACCATCTCCTTCCGCGGCAACGCCGCGCTCACCGAGGAGCAGATGCGGCAGGCCCTCACCTCCAAGGTCGAGGATGAGTTCACCGTCACGAACGCCGCGAAGGACGCCGACCGAATCCGGGACCTGTACGGCGAGCGCTCCTACATCCTGGCCCAGGTGGAGTACGTGATGACGGTGGACTACGTCCGGCAGGAGCTGGACCTCCTCTTCCGCATCGTCGAGAACCAAGAGATCACCGTCGGGCGCATCTCCGTGAACGGCAACAACCGGACGCGCTTCGACGTGATCCTGCGGGAGCTGAAGGACTTCGCCCCCGGCGAGAAATTCAATTTGAAGCTGCTCCAGCGCGGCATCCAGCGGCTCCGGGAGCACCAGTACTTCGATCCGATGGCCGGCCTGAGCGTCCACCTCGAGGAAGGCCAGGAACCCAACGTGCGCGACGTCGTGATCGACGTCAAGGAGGGGAGCACCGGGTCGATCCGGTTCGCCGGCGGGTACTCCTCCGCCTTCGGGATCCTCGGCATCCTCGAGTTCGAGCAGCGCAATTTCGACATCGCCGACCTGCCCAAGAGCTTCGGAGACCTCCTGGGCGGCGACGCTTTCGTGGGCGGCGGCCAGATTTTCCGTGTCCAGTTCGCCCCCGCGCGGACCAGCAAGAGCTTCATGGTCCTGTTCAAGGAGCCCTACGTTTTCGGTTACGATTTCGGGATGGGCGTCGTGGGCCGGTCGACCGATACGCGGCTGGAGTCGTGGCAGGAGCGGCGCCAGTCCGCGTCGCTGAGCTTCGACCATCGCTTCGACCCGTACCGGGCGGAGCTGGCCGTCAACGCCATGCGGCTCGACATCGACAATGTCGATGACGACGCCCCCATCACCGTGAAACAGGGCGAGGGGATCAACCGCATCTTCTCCATCACGACCGCGCTCATCTACGACACCCGCGACAGCATCATGATCCCGACCACCGGGCACAAGATCGTGCTTTCCTACGAGTACGCGGGCCAGCCCCTGCCGGGCGACTTCGACTTCGGCAAGATCATCTTCGACCTCGAGTCGTACTTCCCCGTGATCGAAATGGCCCCCGACCGGCATCACGTCCTCAACCTCGACCTGACGCTCAAGTACGCCCGGCCCCGGGGGGACTCGACCGTGCCCTTCTTCGAGCGGTTCTACGCGGGGGGACGCGACTCCATCCGCGGCTTCCACTACCGCGGGGTCGGCCCGCGGGAGGCCGGCGATCCGATCGGCGGCAACGCCTTCGCCTTTTTCAGCGCCGAGTACGCCTACCCGCTCGTGGGGAACATCCTCTGGGTGTCGGGCTTCTACGACCTGTGCAACCTCACGCCCGAATGGAACGACATGCTCGACATCAAGTGGCGCAATTCGGTGGGGTTCGGGATCAAGTTCGTCATCCCCCAGCTCGGCAACATCCCCGTCTCGATCTACTTCGGCTTCCCGCTGACGAAGGGCCCCGAGGACGAGCGGGAAACCGTCACCTTCGACATCGGAAGACTCTTTTTCTAGAGGGGTGCGCATGCGGTACTCATTGAGGTTCGTCGGGGCGGCCCTGGCCGCCGTCGCCGTCGCGGCGCTCGCGCCGGCCGGCGGCGCCCGCGCGCAGGACCCCCCGGCCTCGCCCGCCCGGGCCCTGAGGATCGGCGTCGTCAACCTCGGCGACTGCTTCGACCAGGCGAAATACGATTACGCGCGAGACCTCGAGGCGGAGTGGAACGCGATCAAGAA
>DATHFI010000122.1:0-2459 GCA_035490275.1 Planctomycetota bacterium | reverse complement strand
GTGGCCCTTCAGGCCACGCACCGGCCCTGCCGGGCCGGAGGGACGGCGGGGAGGGCCGCGGAAGAAGTCGGCTTCTCCCGCGGCCCTCCCGATCGTCCCCTTCTGCGGCCAGTCCTTGGTGTCTTTGTGCCTTGGTGGTTGACTTTCAAGAGAGCCACTTTGGACATTGGACCGTTACTCGGAGTATCCTGACGTGGTTCTTCCGTGGGGTGTCTATGAAACTTGTGCTCGCCGCCGCCGTCCTCCTCTGTCCTGCATTTCAAGAAACTCCCGCGAAACCCGACCCCGCCGCCGAACTGAAGGCGCTCCGGGCCGCGTACCAGAAGGCGGAGCAGGAGTATTTCCGCCCGATGCGCGAGGCGAAAACCGCCGAGGAGCGGAACAGGATCAAGCTCGACCCGGCGAAGCACCCGGCGTTGACCTACATCGCCAAATACCGGGAGCTGGCCGAGAGCGCAAAAGGCACCGAGACGGCCGCGGCCGCCCTCCACGAGGCGCTCCAGCTCGAATACCGGCAGGCGGAGCTGGAGTACTACCGCGCGGCCCGGGAAGGGAAGATCCGCCCCGGAGCCGGGAAGCACCCCGCCCGGGACTACATTCCCAAGGCCGTCGATCTCGCCCACAGCGCGGCGGGCACCGAGACGGGCGCCCAGATCCATTTCTGGGTGGTCCAGATCGCGGGCGCCGCCGGCCTCAAAGATGAGGCCGAGGATTCGATCCAGATCCTCGTGACCGAATACGTGAAATCGCCCATTCTCGAGAGGGTCGCCACGGGCCTCGAGTACTCCCAGGGAATGTACGGGGCCGACTTCTGCCGCGAGATCCTCGTCTCGATCGAGGAGAATTCCCCGCACCCCGGTGCGAAGGCCGCCGCCCTATTCGTCCGCGGGCTGCACGCGATGCGCAAAGACGCCAAGGATGCCAAGGCGCTCCTCGAGCGCGTCCAGAAGGAATTCCCCCAGACCCCGTACGCCAGGCGGGCCGAGGGGTCTCTCTTCGAGGTGAACAATCTCCAGGTCGGCCTGAAGGCCCCCGACATCGAGGGGACCGACGCCAACGGGAAGTCCGTCCGAATCTCGCAGTTCCGGGGCAAGGTGGTGGTGTTGGACTTCTGGGGATTCTGGTGACCTCCCTGCCGTGGGGAGCTCCCCTGCATGAAGGCGCTCGTGGAGCGCCTGAAGGACCGGCCCTTCACGATCGTCGGGATCAACAGCGACTACAAGGGCGACCTCGAGAAGATCAACGCGATGCTCAAGGAGCAGGGGATCTCCTGGCCCCAGGTGATCGACGGCACCACCTCGGGTCCCATCGCCACGAAGTGGAACATCCGGAGTTGGCCGACGATTTTCGTCCTCGACGGCGACGGCGTGATCCGGTTCCGGGACTCCCGGGGGGCGGACCTTGGAAAAGCCGTGGATGAGCTCCTGAAGGAAACCGGGGAAAAGAAAACGTATTGACGAAGCTTCGAGCTGCGAGCTTCGAGCTTCGAGCTTCGAGCCGGGCGACGGTATTACCCGGAATAGGATGTCGCCGTCGCGAGCGCAATTCCGGCGGAAGAAAGCGCAACGAAAGGACTCTCTCGATGACACGCGGATTCCGCACCGTGGCCCTGGCGATCGTCCTTTCCGGAGCCGTCACGCTCCCCGGGTGCGGAGGAGGCGGCGGCGGGGGCGGAGGAGCATCGCCTCCCCCTCCCCCGGGACCGACGCTCACGCTGAGCGCTGCACAGTTGTCGTTCTCGGGCACGGAAGGCGGGGCCGATCCCGCGACCCAGACGCTCCAGATCACCAATTCGGGACTCGGTGGAAACCTCGACTGGTACGCAAAGCCCAGCTCCTCGTGGCTCACGCTCGATATCGAAAGCGGGACGACTCCCGCGACCCTGACGGTCGGCGCCGGGGTGGGCCTCCTTCCGGCCGGAGGCTACACCGGCAAGATCTATCTCAGCTCATCCGCGGCTTCGACGATCTCCTTTGACGTTTTCTTCACCGTCGGAGGCGGCGCCTCCCCCCCGCCGGGCGCCCAGTGGACGATCATGGTTTACATGGACGCCGACAACGACCTCGAGGAGGCCGCCCTGGCCGACATGAACGAGATCGAGGCCGCTCCCCCTTCCCCGCAGGTCAACGTCCTCGCCCTCCTGGATCGGAGTCCCGGGACCGCGGCGGCCGACGGCGGCGGGTACACCAACGCGGACGGCAACTGGACGGAGACCCGGCGCTTCGTCATCGCCTCCGACTCCGACCTGACGACCATCAACTCCCCCTTCACGTCCATGGGAGAGCTGAACCTCGGCGACCCCGCCACGCTCCAGACGTTCCTCGAATGGGGAATCGCGAATTATCCCGCCTCCCATTACGCGGTCGTGATCTGGGGACACGGCCGGAGCTGGATCACCGCGGGCCTCGACGAGACCTCGGCCAACGACGGCCTCGACCTCACAGAGATTCAGACCGCTC
>DATHFI010000121.1:0-6862 GCA_035490275.1 Planctomycetota bacterium | reverse complement strand
GAGGAGATCGGGATCGTCGCCCGCACGCTCGAACCCTACACGGTCCACGTGGAAGCGGTCTTTGCCGAGAACGCGATCCCCTTCGCCTCGAGCGCGACCCTTCCCGCGGGGCGCGATCCCTATCTCGCCGCCGCTCTCACGCTGCTGACGATCGCCGGGGAGGAGTTTCCGCGCGACGCGATGATCTCGCTCCTTTCGTCGCCTCATTTCAGGCAGGCCGCGAACGGAGAACCTGCCCTCTGGGACGCCCTCAGCCGCGCGCAGGGAATCGGCCGCGGCGCCGACGAGTGGCGCCGACGCCTGCCGCCCGAGGGCGATTACCTGAAGGAGCGCGGCGAGCGGGGCGACGAGCGCGAACTGCGCGTCCCCGCGGACGAAGTGGCTCGATTCCGCGCCGCGGTCATGACGGTCCTCGATCGCGCCAAGGCACCATCCAACCCCACCTGGGCGTCGTACGCATCGTGGGCCTCCGGACTCCTGCGCGATCTGCTCGACCCGACCGGCGCGGAGGAGATCGCGGGCCGGGTCCGCGAAACTCTCGAGGGACTAGCGTCCTTGGCGCGCGTGGATGGCGCCCCGGAGTTCCGCGAGGCGGCCCTGCGACGCCTGACCGAATTGCGCCTTCCCGTCGGCGATCCGGGCGGTTCGGGGGTTCGAGTGCTCGACGCGATGGCCGCGCGCGGAATCCCGTTCCGCCGGCTGATCGTCCTCGGCCTCAACGAGAAGTTCTTCCCGCGATTCATCCTCGAGGAGGCGTTCCTCCGCGACGCGATCCGGTCGCGCCTCCACGCGCGCCTCGGCTCGCGCCTCCCCCTCAAGCTGAAGGGATACGAGGAGGAGAAGCTGCTCTTCACGCTGCTCGCGGCGTCGGCTTCTGAGGAACTGGTCCTCTCGTGGCAGCGCTCGGACGAGAAGGGCCGCGCCCAGGTGCCCTCCATTTTCCTGCGGGAGGCGGCGCCCAAGCACGAACAGGTGCCGCGGCCTCCGGCGGAGCGACTCGCTTGGGCGGGAACCGAGACGCTCACCCGGCAGGAAGCGATCGTCCTCGAGTCGCTTCGGGGCGATGCCGCCCGGGTGGTGACCGCCGCGGGGACGTTCGGCTGGGATGCGAATTCGCTGAAGCGCGGCGCGACTTTCCTGCGAGCCATCGACCTCGCGCGCAAGCCGGGTCCCTCGGACGGGATGGTCGGGCGGTCCGGCCGGGGCAAGTTCATCTCGCCCACGGCGCTCGAGACCTTCGCCGCCTGTCCCTTTCGCTACTTTGCCGAGCGGGTGCTCCGGCTCCGCGAGCTCGACGAGCCGGAGCGTGAAGAGGCGACCTCCGCGCTCGAGGAGGGGCTCATCTATCACGGCGTCCTCGAGCGCTTCTACCGGCGCCTCAAGGGCCGGATTCCGGAGACGCTCGAAGACGCGCGCGCGGCCTTCGAAGAGGAGCTGGCCGCCGGGTACGCCGAGCTCGAGGCGGAGCGCTCGATCCGCCACCCGGTCCTGTGGGAGGCGGAGCGGGCGTACATGCGGCGCGTGCTCGAAGCCGCGGTGACGCACGATCTGTCGAACCGCGACGGCTTCGTCCCCTCGCGCTTCGAGTGGCCGGTCGAGGGCGAGGTGACGGCCGGCCGGGTGAAGGTGGGCGTCCGCGGCTACGTCGACCGGGTGGACCTCCGGCCCGACGGCGCCGTGCGCGTCATCGACTACAAGCGCTCGCGGTCGAAGGAAAAGTATCCCTGGAACGTCGACAACGGCGTCGCCCGGGGACGCTACTTCCAGCCGCCGCTCTATCTCCTCCTGGCCGAGATGCTCTTCGCGAAGGAAAAGATCATCACCACCCGCGCGGGGTCGAAGTCGGGCTACCTCTTCCTCCGCGATCTCGAGCGGGGCGACCCGCCCGAGATGTGGCTCGAGGGCGACGGGTGGGATCCCGCGGCCGGGTTCGCGGAGGGGCTGGGCCGGGCGCTCGAGGCGATCGACAAGGGGGAGTTCGTCCTGCGCGAGGCGGCGCACTGCGCGCACTGCGACATGTCGACCGTATGTCGAAAACAGCATACTCCGACGCGGATGCGGGCGGAGCGGCACGCATGAAGCCTCCGCTGAAGGACCTCGAGGTCCGCCGCCGCGCGGCCCATTCGCGGGAAAACGTCGCGGTCACGGCGGGGGCCGGCACGGGCAAGACGACGCTCCTCATCGACGCCGTGATGGCGCGGATCCTCGATCGGGGGATCGACGCGCGCCGCATCCTCATGATGACCTTTACGGAAAAGGCGGCCGCGGAGATGCGAATCCGCCTCGAACAGCGCCTGCGGGCGGTGCTCGACCCCCAGTCGGACGCGGATCGGGAGGAGCGCGCCCGCTGGGAGGGGCCGGAGGTCCAGGAGCGCGCCAAAGCGGCCCTCGCCGTCCTGGATCGCGCGGAGATCTCGACGATTCACGGATTCTGCGCCCACCTCCTGCGCGAGTTCCCGATCGAGGCCGGCCTCGATCCCGCCTTCGCGATCGACGAGGGCCCGAAGCGCGACGAATTGTTCGCGCGCGAGTGGGACCGGTGGCTGGACGTCGAGCTCGGCCCGGCGGCCCCGCGCCGCGCAGCATGGCTGAAGGTCCTGGCGGGGCTCGAACTGTACGTCCTGCGCGAGGTCGCGGAGGGGCTCTGTTCGTTCGACGTCCCCGACGAGGCGCTCGACGCCGACCGGATTCTCGCGTCGGGCCGGGTCAGGCTTCACGAAGTGTGCGCCGACGTCGAGGCGCGCCTCCGGCAAATCGCGTCGCGACATCCGGGCCCCAACAATCTGCGGACGCAGCTTCTGGAGATCGCGGACTTCCTGAAGTCGCCGACACGCGAGGAGCCCGGCAAGTCGGCCAGCCAGGCGGCAAAGGGTTGGAAGCCGGAGGATTTCGCCGAGGCGCAATCGGTCCTGAAAGACGCCCTCGCGCTGGCCCGCGACGCGGCGTCGGTCGACGAGCCGCTCGCGCGCGAAGCGCTCGCACTCCTGTGTGACCTCGCCGCCGCGTTCCGCCGGACGTACGCGCGGGAGGGATTCGTCAGTTTCAGCGGACTGCTGATGCGCGTCCGGTCCCTGCTCCGGTCGGACGCCTTCCCCGAGGCGCGCGAAGCGGTCAAGGCGAAGTACGACTTCGTCGTGGTCGACGAGGTGCAGGACACCGACCCCGTACAGTGCGAGATCGTCCTCTTCCTCGCGGAGGAGCGGGGGAAACGCGCGGAGTCGGCCGCAGAGGTGAAGCTCGCCCGCGGCCGGCTCTTCATCGTCGGCGATCCCAAGCAGTCGATCTACAGTTTCCGGGGCGCGGACATCGTGGCGTACGACCGCCTCAAGAACCAGATCGTCGGCCAGGGCGGGGAGCCGCACGTCCTGCGGACCAACTTCCGCAGCCACTCGGGGATCATCGGGGTGGTCAACACGCTCTTCGCCCGGATCATCCGCCGGAAGGGCGAGCTCCAGCCGGAGTACGAGGAGATTTTCGCGCACGAGGATCGCGCGCCCGGCCTGCCCTCCCAGAAGGTCGAGGCGGTCCTCTTCGAAGGGGCGAAGAAGGAGCTGTCGAGCCGCGAAGCGCGCGAAGCGGAGGCGGAGGAGATCGCGCGGTGGATCAAGTCGAGCGTGAAGAAGCTGCGGATCCGCGCGCCCGACACGGAGCGGCCGATGGAGTATCGCGACGTCGCGATCCTCCTCAAGGCGCTGACGGACGTGCACCTCCTGCTGGAGCGCCTGCGCGCGCACGGCGTGCCGTACGTCGTCGAGGGGGAGAAGTACTATTACGGGACGCAGGAGGTGATCGACTTCGTGAACCTCCTGCGCGCCGTGTCGAACCCCTTCGACCGTGTCGCGCTCGCCGGGCTCCTGCGGTCGCCGCTGGGGGCGGTGAAGGATCCCACGCTCCTCGATCTGGCGAAGGCGGACGCGCTCGACTACCGGATGAAGGATCCTCCGAAGCCGGTCGCGGGGCTGTACGCGATGCTGGCGGATCTCCACGGGCGCCACCGCCGGATGTCGGTGCCGGCGCTCATCGACGAGACCTTCACGCGGACCGGCATCCTCGCGCTGGCGGGCCTCTCGTATCACGGGCCGCAGGCCGTGGCGAACCTGCTCAAGATGCGCCGCGCGGCGGAGGAGTTCGAGGCCTCGGGGGCGACGTCGCCGACGCTCGCGTCGTTCCTGACGAAAGTGCGGCGCGACGTCCGCGAGCTGACCGACGAGGGGGAGAGCCCCCTGGCGGACGAGGCGCTCGACGCCGTGCGGATCCTGTCCATCCACAAGTCAAAGGGCCTGGAGTTTCCGGTCGTCTTCGTGCCCGACTTGCACCGCATGACGCAGGAGCAGGACGATCGGGCGGTGCGGTACGACTGGCCCGCGGCGACGCTCGGTGTGCGCGCAAAGGGGTTCGTCGATCCCGGCGGCGCGGCGCTCGGTCACCTGTGGAAGGTGCGTCAGCGCGAGGAGGCGCGGCGGGTGCTCTACGTCGCTTTTACCCGGGCTCGGGAGCGCCTGGCGATCTCCGCGGGCGCGGAGTTTCCCACGAACTCGCCCATGGCCGAGATCGCGCGGGCCCTGAAGGGCGCCGCGGACATCGACCTCGAGACGATGGAAGGGGAAGTAACGTCGGTCGACTTTCAGATGACGGTGCGTCGAGTCTCGTGGAAGGAGAGTCCGCCGCCGTCGAAACGGGCGAAAGCGCGAACGGCGGGGGAGCGGACCGACTGGAAGGCCCTGGACGGCCGCTGGAAGAAGCGCGAGGAGGAAACGCGCGCAGTTGCATCGTCGCCCCGCTTCACGAGCCCGACCGCGTTGCAGGAATCGCGAGCGGAGCGAGCACAGGTCGCGACGGACGAGGAGCAACGCTCGCGCGCGGCGGAAATCGGAACGCTCTGCCACCTGGTGCTGGAGCGGATTGATTTCCGGAAGCCGGACATTTCCAAGCTTGTCGAGGAGGGCGCCCGCGAGTTGGGGATCGAGGACGCGTCGGAAGCCCGGAAGATCCTCGCCGCCTTCGTGAAATCCGCCGCCTTCAAGACCTTGGCGGGAGCGGAGATCGTCGCCCGGGAGCTTCCCTTCTTCCTGAAGGTGGACGGGACGATCCTCCAGGGGGCGATCGACCTCGTGGCGCGGATCGACGGCCGCCTGACGGTGATCGACTACAAGTCCGACCGCGAGGAGCATCCGGAGAAGTACGCCGAGCAGAAGCGGTGGTATCTCGAAGCCGTGAAGCGGATCCTGGGTGAGAAGAAGCCGGAGTTCAAGCTGCTCTATTTGCGGTCGGGACGGCTTGTCACGCCCTAGGAATCACCGCGACTTGGCCCACTCGATCCATCGTTTCCGGGCTTCCCCCTCCGGCAGCACGTGCAGCGCCTCTCCGTCGAAGAACCAGAATGCGCCTTGAAGCAGGCTCGGCAACCAGGCAAGCGAGAGCACGGTTTTTTCCTGCAGGGGCGGGCGCTGCACCCGCGCGGACAGAGCCTCAGGGGCCAGGTGCGTTTCGAGGGCGATTCCCACGGACCTGAGGGAGTCCTGCAGGTTCTCCAGGAATACGGCGGCCGTCGTTCCTTCCGAGGAGAGTTTCAGGACGACGGCCTGCAACGCTTTCGCCTTTCCCGGATAAGCCAGGAGGGCCGCCGACGGGGCCAGCTGGTGCATATCACTGCCCAGGTACTTCTTGATGACCGGCCAGCACGCGGCGTCGCCCGTCGGCGCCAGCACGCGCGCGGCCGCCATGCTCACGTTGTACTCTCCTTCGAGCTTCTTCCGGAGCTTGGCTTCATAGCCGTCCACCCCGAGAGTTCCGAAGTGGTAGATCGCCATCATCTGGGTCGAGATGTCCGGATCGTCGAGAAGAGCGGCCAGGTCCGGACGCGCTTCCTTTCCCAGAATGTACGTCAAACTCCGCATGGCCTGGCTCTTTGCGTTTCGTTCCTTGGATTTCAGCAAGGCTCGAACCCGATCCACCGGGACGGTCTCCTTGAGAGCGAAGAGCGAGATGGAAGCGAAGGCCGCGGTCTCATCGTCGGGATCGTCGAGCGCCCTTTTCAGGGCCGCGATGATCTCGGCGCCTTTCAGCTCGCCGCCCCGGGCGGCGGATTGTCTTCTTACGCCGGCATTGCCATGGGCGAGTCCATGGAGGATCACTTCGAGCGTGAAGCACTCGGACTTGACGCACCACATGAGAAGTCCGAAGGCCCGCGCGGACACCTTCGGGTCCGGATTCTCCAGGAAGATCCGCCCCGCTTCCTTCACGAATTCCGGCCGGGGATCCTGGCCGGGCTTTTTCAACTTCAGCGCCATCCACAGCCCCGGGACGATCTGGTCGTCGTTCTTCGATTTCAGCTTGCCCAGGACGATCTCCGTCAGCGCCTCCGGATCCCAGGCGGCGACGGCGTCGAAGGCCGCGGATCGCGCCTCCGGTTCCGGTGCCTCGAGTTTCTCCAGGAAGAGCTTGAGGAACCGCCTGTCGGTGGAATTCTGGAGGCAGCGGAGCAGGGTCGCCTGGTGCGATGGCTTCGCCCTCTCCAGTCGCTTCACGATTTCGTCGGCATAGGGACCCGGATTCGTCCCCCGGAGATTTCCCGCCGCATACATGGAAATCATCCTGTCGGGGTCCTCGAGGACCGCCAGCAGGAAGGGAATGTCCTCCGTTCCTCGGCATTTCGCGACCATCTCCTGGAACAGTTGGGGAATGTCGGGATCGGTCCTCAACTCCAGCAGCAGCTTGTAGAGACGCCGGCGGTCCGCTCCCTCGTCCGGCCGGATCGCGGCGCGCGCCGAGCTCCGCACCGCGGTCCATCGGGCATCCAGCGGCGGGTCCGGCAAGGCGCGGTAAGACAGCAGGATCACTTCCGCGGCGTCCGAGCGCGTCG
>DATHFI010000120.1:0-6163 GCA_035490275.1 Planctomycetota bacterium | reverse complement strand
TCTTCGATTCGATCCCGCCAAGGAGGGAGACCCGGAGATCGCGGCGGAGGTTCCGTTCAGCCGCTGCTGGTTGCTGGCGGCTCAGGACTGCCTCTGGATCATCTCCGCGATGGGAACCGCCCGCCTCGCTTCGGGGGGCCTGGAACAGATCGATACGGCGGGGCTGGGCGAGATTTCCCGGCCGTTCCTGTGGGGCGTTTCTCCCGCGATCCTGGTTCGGGATTGGGAGGGCCTCCGCCTGCGGCGCCTTCTCCACAATGCCTGGACGGTCGAACCCCTTCCGGCTTCCCTTCCTGAAATTCTGACGCGGACTTCACCGACCGATGTCCAGGCCCTGGCGATCGGGTCGGAATTGTGGATCTTCCTGCAAAGGGAATCGGTGGTCTGCTCCTGGCGCAGCACCTCCCCGCCGGGTTCAGATTGGCAATCCGTCAGCGGCACGTCCGGGGACTGGCGCGCCTTTGAGAAGGAGGGTCGGCCTCTGGTGGCCACATGGTCCCGAGTGGGATCGACCGAGCGGCTCGCGGTCTACGAGGGGTCGGGAGATTCCTGGATGACCGTACTTGATCTGCCGGCGGGTTCGTGGGATCCGAATACTTTGTTCACCTGGCCAGGACCCGGAGCTTTCTGGCAGGTTTCGGAGTCGTTTCCCGGCGCCTACCGGATTCGAGAGATCCGGTCCGGCCGGGTGGAGCGAACCTTCAAGGTGGGCCACGCCTTCCCTTTCGCCCCACAAAAGTTCTTCGGAACCTTCATGATCCTGCCGCTCGTGATCGCGGGCTTGCTGGCGGTCTTCATCTGGGGCCAGGCTCGGAGACACCGGAAAGCGATCTACAGGGTGAAGGGGGCCGAGGCGCCCTTCGCGTCGATCCTGCGGCGCGCGATCGCCTCGTTCGTCGACGGGATCGTGATGGGCGGCCCCCTCATGGCCGCGTCGATGCTGTGGATGTCGAACATGGATTTTCTCGAGTTCGAGGAACCGCGCCAACTGATCCGCTTCTTCGCGATTGCCCTGATCGGCGGCGCCTGGTCCCTGGTCGCGGCCGTTGTCTTCACGTGGACCGAAGGGCGATGGGGCGTCACCCCGGGCCGGTGGCTCGCGGGGATCCGCGTCATGGGAGTCGACCTGCGTCCGTGCGGTTTCGGCCGCGCCTTCATCCGCAGGATCCTCGGGATCTTCGTGGATTTCCAATTCAACGGCATGGTCGGCATCCTCGTTCTCGCCTTCACGGAACGATTCCAGCGGCTCGGCGACTTGGTGGCGAAAACGGTCGTGGTGCGGGCGGGAACCCTGGCGCCGCCAGGGTAGCTTCACGTTTCCCGCTCCCTGTTCCCCGTCGGGCTGAAAGCTCCGAGCCTCTGGAACGGGTAACGGGAAACGGGGAGCGGGGAGCGGGGAGCTCTACCGGGTGTCCCTAGTAGTTCGTGGGATCAATTCTCCTGAGTGCCGCGAGCGCGTACATCCCTTCGTACCAGGAACGCGTCCTCATCATTTCGCGCAGTTTGGCGATCGTAGGGGACGGGATCGGGCGGCGACCCGCGTCCAGGTATTCAAGCCCTTCCGCCGCACGATAGCGCACCAGGAGATCCGGGTCGTCCATGGCCTGGAGGATCGTCTCCCGCGTCCGGTCTTCCCGGGTCAGTCCCAGCGCCGCCACGCACCAGAGCCGGACCCGCACGTCGGGGTCCCGCGCCCCGGCGAGGAGCTCGGTCGTCACTCCCCCGCGCGGAAACGAGGGGAGCTTCAAGGCGAGGAAGGCCCGGTACGCCGCTTCGTACCGGACGTCGGGGTCCGGATCCTTGAGCCCGGTGGCGAGCCGGTCGATGGACTTCTGGTCGTCCACGGGGAGGTTCCTCAATTCGGCGACGCGGCCCAGCGCAGCGGCGCGCATGACGAACGCCGCGATGAGGCCCACGATCGAAACCACGAAGACGCACGCCAGGAGGCCGCGGACGGTCCTAGCCGAACAGCGGCGGACGACCCAGGCGGCGATCGCGCCCAGGAGGCCCAGCGCCAGGACCAGGCCGAAGACCGGCCCGGCATAGAACACGCCCGTCCACCCCAGCCAGGTCAGCTCGAGGAGCATCGACTCCAGCGGCCCGAACTTCAGCGTCTCGTGAAGGACCTTCTGCAGGGCCTCCTTGGTCGCGGGCGCGGTGACCGTGCGGGTGCCGATGATCCGACCCGGGTCGGAACCTTCGAGGCAAATCGTGCGGTCGAGGAGTCCGTATTTCCGCAGGGTGTCGATCGGAAGGACGACCGAAGAGGCGAGCAGGTACACGTCGTGCTGCTTCTTCTCGATCAGGGGCGCCGCGGTGTCGGCGTTGGCCGTGGACTCGACCGAGAACTCGAGCTCCTTCAGGAATTTCAGCTCCGACCCGAACTTGCCCACGGTGAGGACCGTGCGCACCTGGCGAGACTTGAGATGCGGATCGTCCACGTAGACGGGCTTGACGGGCTCCGCCGCGTACAGCGTGTGGTTGTAGTAGAAACGCGCGAAGGCGCGGCCGAGCTCGTGGCCGAGAAGGAAGCGATCGCGGAAGCGGCTGGTGCCCTGGATGCGCTCCTCGTTGCCCACGGGTCCGGGGACGAGCGCGAAGAGCGCGAGGAGGATGAGCAGGGCGGCGGCGACCACTCCCGGCCGCAGGGCCATCTTCGCCTTCGGGCCGGTACGGACCTGATCCCGTCGACGGCCCCAGGCCAATGTAGTTCCGAAGAGGGCGGCCCCGGGGACGAGGAATCCCGCCGCGACGGAGACGAGCGGGGAGGTTCTCGGCAGGAGCGCGAGAAAAGTCGAGACCCCGAGGAAGAGCGAGCACCACGGGGCGAATCGGGCGACGGTCAGGAATTTCTCGCCGAGGGCGTGGACCGCCGCGTGAAGGCCGCCCAGGAAAAAGGCGATCGGGGTGGCCAGCAGGAAGGCGGCGCCCAGCCGTCCCCAGATTCCCAGCCCCTCCAGCTCGGCTTTCCGGGGAAGGGGGTCGGAACCGATGCGGGTCAGGACCTCGGCCCTCTGGAACATGCGATCCAGCTCGCGTTCGAGAAGGGGCAGGGCGGCGAGCGTGAGAAGGATCAGGGTGAGGGCCGTGGCGAGGGCGGCGGCGGCCGCAATCCAGGAGAAGGCTTCCGCCCGCGCCGCGAATGTTCCTCCGGCCGTCAAGGGCTCCCGTTCGTGAGGTTCGGCGGTCCGGGGAGTCCGGAGCAGGCTCTCGAGCTGGCGGGTCCGGACCGCGGCGATTTCCTCCGCGCGCCGTCGCGTCCACGGAAAGGAGATGGGCTTGGGGGAGAGGCCCCAGGCGCCCTCCGCGAGGGAGGCGACCGCGCCCCAGGGGGCGCCGTTGGGATTGCTGCAGATCGGCGTGCCCGCCGAGACGGTCCACGCCTCCCCCGGGCCGTCCCGAACCGAGCCGTCGAGCTCCCGCGCCGCGGCCTCGAGGGCCTTCCGGAAGGAGTCGCGGTCGGAAAAGCGAGGATCCATTTTATTAAGCGATCATCAAAGCTTCTTGAGAACCCCATCCCTCACCACCAAGCCACGAAGGCACCAAGCGGACGCCGATCGGTCGAGCGCCCGCCGGGAGGGACGGCTGGGAGAGCCGCGAGAGAAGCCGCCTTCTCTCCGCGGCTCTCCCCACCGTCCCCGGCCCCTTCGGGGCCGGTTCGTGGCCCTTCGGGCCACGAACGCCGGCGGGCGCATTCCAAGTATCACTCTTCTTTGTGGCTTTGTGTCTCCGTGGTGAGGAGGCCGTTTCAACAAGGCTCCATCAGCAGCCAGCGTTCAGCAATCAGCCGGAAAAGACCGGCCGCACCCAACGACTCCCCTCTGGCTGAGCGCTGAAGGCTGGTGGCCGAAAGCTGACAAGGGGGCGATTATAACAGGGTCCGCCGGGGCCATTCGTTAAGATAACCTCCGGATCATGGTCAGAGTTCGAAGGATTGCGGTCGGCGTGGCGGTGCTGCTCGCGGCGGGCTTGGGAGCCCGGTCCCAGCAGGGCCCGCGCGCCCCCTTCGAAATCCGCCATATCGTCGCCCACGGCCAGCGAATCGACACCCAGTTCTACGACTTCACTGGTGACGGCGTCCTGGACGCGCTCGTCGTTTCCATCGACTGGGATGTCGAGCCCCGGGTGCGCTGGCTGGCCCTGCACATCGGCCGGAAGGGCGAGGGCATCCCCGAGAAGCCGGATCAGATCTGGCCGGCCGCCCCCTTCGCCTGCGCGCTGGCGCTGGGCAACGTCGTGCCCGAGGGGGGCGTGGACATCCTCGAGATCGCCCCGGACGGCGTGTACTACCACGCCTTCGAGAACGGGGTGATGACGGAGGAGCCGCGCAAGCTGATCCACACGCGCACGTTCTTCACCACGCCCTCCGATCGCGCGCTCCCTACGTGGTCCAAGCCCGTGGATCTCTCGAAGGACGGTCTCGACGATCTCGTGATTCCGGTGCCGGACGGGTACAAGGTCTATTTCCAGACGGCGCCCGGCCGCTTCGGAACCGTCGTCCGGCTCGAGGCCGACCTGGCGCCGGGCAAGACCCCGGCCATCTCCCCGAGGCGGTTCGCGGCGGACTGGGAGCGCGCCCTGGCGCGGGGGCTACCCCCTTCGTCCTCCCTCTTCAACATCTATGACGAGCTGCCGAGGATCACTCCGGTCGACATCAACGGGGACGGGCTCCTCGACCTCGTGTCGATCCGGGGCGACGAGATGACGATCTTCTTCCAGAAGGCCGGGCTCCAGTTCCCCGCGGCGCTGCGGAAGACCCATAAGATCGCGACCCTTCGCGAGGAGCGGAGGAAGGACACGGTGGACGTCGCGGACGTGCAGTTCTGCGACATCAACGGCGACGGGATCATGGACTTCGTCGTCACCAAGATCGAGGGGCAGCTGGGTTTCATGAAGTCGATCAAGACGCGGATCTATCCCCATCTCGGGACGGGCCGCGGCAACTTCCAGGGGGACACCTGCATCATCATCGACGGCGTGAGCCTGAATCCCGTTTTCCTCGACATGGACGGCGACGGCGCGCTCGACGTGCTGACCTCGCGCCTGAGGACGGACATCCTCGAGCAGGCCGTCTCCGCGGGGCTCTTCGGCGACATCACCGTCACTTACGAAGTTTTCCAGTTCGACAAAGTTCAGAACAGCTACTTGAACGCACCGGTTTTCTCCTACGACGTGCGCATCCCGATCGACGACATGAAGAACATGGGCGCCGGCTCGAGGCCGCTCTTCCAGGTGGCGAGGGACATGTCCGGCGACGGGCGGCCGGACGCCGTCATCTACGTTCCGAAGACCGCGACGGTGGAAGTGCGCCGGGGGCGCGTCGCCTGGCGGGACAACGGGACGCGGAGGGTGATCGATTTCGAAAAGGACGTCGCGGCCTCCTTCGTGATCGACAAGAAGAATCCGCCGAAGTGGATGAGCTTCCTCGACATCGACGGCGACGGCCGGCAGGACGTCATTCTCGACTACAACGGCTTGGTGAAGATCCTGTTGAGCAGGTTCTAGCTTCGAGCTTCCAGCAGCCTGCATCCGTCAGTAATCAGCTTCAAGCCGGAAGCATTTTCGCGAAAGCAGATCCAAATCCGTGTGATTCTGTCGCGGGGCTTGAAGCTCGGAGCTCGAAGCTTGAAGCTAGGCAGTGTCTTCGTCATCATCGTCGGGCGCGAGGTCGGGCGGTTCGGCGGAGGGCCCGGCGCTCACGTCTTCGAGCACCTGTTCCTCCACGTAAATCGGCACCCGCATGAGAACCGCAAGGGCGATGGCGTCGCTCGGGCGGGAGTCGACCTCGACGACCTTCCCGTTCTTGCGCAGGATGAGCTTGGCGTAGAAGGTCCGGTTCTTCAGGTCGCTGACGATGATGCGCTCGAGGCGCGCCTCGAGCCCCCGGATCACGTTTTCCACGAGGTCGTGGGTCATGGGGCGGGGGGTCTTCTGCGCCTTGAAGTTGCGGTCGATGGCCAGGGCCTCGGCGAGCCCGATGACGATGGGGAAGGCGCGGGCGCCCTCCAGCTCCTTCAGGACGATGACCTGCTCGACGGAGTTCTCCGAAATGACGATCTTGTTGAGCTCCATCTGGATCACGGCGGACTCCGAATGGCGTACCGCTTAATCATAACCCGCTCGCCGGTGACACGCAACGTACGCTGCGGGGCGAGCTTCCAGC
>DATHFI010000119.1:0-5097 GCA_035490275.1 Planctomycetota bacterium | reverse complement strand
CCTTGTAGTTCAGGAAATCGGGATTCACCATTACGCCCAGGTTCGGATCGAGCCGCCGCTCCTCGAAGAGCGCGTAACTGACTCCCTGGATGACGCCCCCCGAGATCTGGCTTTCGAACGTCAGTCGATCCACGACGCGTCCCGCATCCTGCACGGCGACGACCCGGAGGCAGCGCACCTGGCCGGTCTCGACGTCGACCTCCACCTCCGCCATCTGCACGCCGGCCACCTGGTTGCTGAACCCCGCGTAGTTCTTCTCGCGGTCGCCCGAAACGTGAAGCGTTTCCGTTCCGAGCTTTTCGCAGAGCTTGCGGAAGGTCATCGACGTCGGAGAGCCCGCCTTCACCACCACGCCGTCCTTGAGATCGAGGTCCTCGGGTTTCGCCTTCAGATCGCGGGCCGCCCGTTCCAGGAGCTCCTTCTTGGCCTTCAACCCGGCCGTGCGCGCGGCGGGGCCGAGCGAGGCCGCCGTGGTCGAACCTCCGCTGCCGGGTCCTGGAGGGAAATTGGTGTCGCCCAGCTTGACGATGATCTGGTCGGGCTTCAGCCCCAGCTCTTCCGCGACAAGGACCGCGAGGACGGTGCGGGTGCCCGTGCCGATGTCCTGCGCGCCGTTGTGCGCCTCGACGGTGCCGTCCGGACTCACGACGACATCCACGCGGCATCCCGGCGAGCCCGCGGTGTACCAGACCGAGGAGGCCATGCCGGCGCCGCGCTTCTTGGGCCCCGCGTCGGAGCCGGACTTCGCCCGCCGGCGCTCCTTCCAGTTGAATTTCTCCGCGGCGAGGTCGAACTCGGCGAGGTGGACCTTGCTGCGGCAATTCTTTTTCCTGAATTCGAGCGGGTCCATCCCCGCCTTCTCGGCCAGCTCGTCGAGGAAGGACTCCATCCCGAAGAAGCCCTGCGGGTGACCGGGCGCCCGGAAGGCCCGGGCTTCGCCCGCGTTGGTGAACACGTTCGTCTCGGATTTCTCGAACACCCCCACGGCATAGAAGCCCGGTTGGGCCGCGCCGGCCCCGCCGGTGTATCCGCCCGTGCCCGAGGTATCGACCTTGATCCCGAGGATCTTCCCGTCCTTGGTCACGCCTCCCTTGAAGGCCTGGATCGAGGAGGGCCGGTTGCCTCCGTGAAGATGTTCGCCCTTCCGGTCGAGCATGACCTTTACGGGACGCTCCGATTTCTGGGCCAGCCGGACGGCCAGGTGACCCTCGGGGCCGATCTGGAATTTGCTTCCGAATCCCCCACCGACGTGCTCCGCGATCACCCTGACTTTGCCCTGATCCTTCTTGGAGACCCCTGCGAATTCCTGCCGGCACCCGAACGTGGCTTGGGTCGATACCCACGCCGTCAACCCGTCACCGTCCAGTTGGACGACGCATCCGTGGGTCTCGAGACTGGAGTGGGTCTGCACCTCGGTGGTGTAAGTCGCCTCGACCTTCAGCGGCGCCTTGTCGATGGCTCCGTCGGCGTCCGTTCCTCCCCGGGCGCGCCCCGGCTGCACGTTCGGGCGATTCTCGTACACCCGGGGAGCGTCCTCTTTCATGGCCGCTTCCACGGTGGTCACGCAGGGCTTGACCTCATACTCGACCTTGATCAGTTCCAGCGCTTCCTGGGCGATCTCCTCGGTCTCCGCCGCGACGCCGGCGACTTCGTGCCCGTGAAAGACGATCCTCTCCACGGGACGACCCTCGTACTCCGCGCGAACTACCGCGCAGACGCCCGGAAGTTTCTCGGCCTCGGAAAAATCGATCGACTTGACCCGCGCCGCGCCATGGGGTGACCGGAGGATCGCGCCGTAGAGCATTCCCTTGGGCGAGACGTCGTACGTGTATTTCGCCTTGCCGGTCACCTTGAGCGGCCCGTCGACGCGCGGGACCCGCGTGCCGACGACCGAGAGTTTCGCGTCCGCCCCCCAGGGATCGGGATCGTTGTCCGCGACGGTGACCTCGATCTCCTCGACCTTCCCGGCGAAGCCGACCTTGGTCTTGACCTTGCGCGACATGGCGATTCCCTATTTCAGCCGCGGCGCGGCGGCGCGCACGGCGTCGAAAATCTTGTTGTAGGTCCCGCACCGGCAGATGTTCCCCGAGATTCCCTCGCGGATCTCGTCAAGCGTCGGCTCCTTCTTCCGGTCGAGGAGCGCCTTGCACGCCATCACCATGCCCGGCGTGCAGAATCCGCACTGGAGCGCGTCGTGCGCGCAGAACTCCTCCTGGAGCGGGTGAAGCTTGCCGTCGGTCGCGAGACCTTCGATCGTCTCGAGCTTCCGGCCCTCGGCGTCGATCGCGAGCATCAGGCACGAATTGACGGCCGCCCCGTCGACGAGAACCGTGCAGCCGCCGCACGAGCCGCGGTCGCAGATCTTCTTCGTGCCCGTGAGGTCGAGGTGGTTCCTGAGCGCGTTGAGGAGGGTGACACGGGGTTCGATCTCGACCTCGCGCCGGGCGCCGTTGATCTGGAGAGCGACTTTGACCGGACCCGGGCCCTTGACGCCGGAATCCTGCCGGGCGCCGAGCAGTGGAGCTCCGACGGCGGCGGCCCCGGCGGCCGCTCCCAAGCCGCGCAGGAAGCCGCGGCGCGATACCTCGGGACCTATCTTAAGGCTTTTCGGCCTGTTCGGTTTCTTCGGCATGCTCTTCCTCGCGAACCGTCCCCTTCTTGTGGTGGCGGACCACGGACGCCACGATGGAGACGGCGATCTCCGCGGGCGATTCGGCGCCGATCGGGATACCCACCGGCGCGTCGATCCGCTCCAGCTCCGCGTCGGTGATCCCGCGCGCCTTCAGGCGGTGGAACATCTCGCGCTTCTTGGTCCGGCTGCAGATGAGCCCGATGTATCCCGGGAACCGCTTCACCGCCTCGTGGAGGATCGCGGTGTCGATCTGGTGGGAGTACCCGAGAATGAGGAGGTGCGTGTAGGGCCCGAGCTCTTCGCGGCCGAAGAATTCCTCCGGCTTCGCGAGGAAGAGGCGGCGCGCCTCGGGGAACCGCTCGCGGGCCGCGAATTCCGGGCGGTCGTCGAGCACCGAGTGGGCGTACTCGAGCGGCGCGAGCGCGCGGGCCACGGCCAGGCCGACGTGGCCGCCGCCGCAGATCAGGACGTGGGGTTGCCGCGGAACGATTTCGACCACGATTTGAACCGCCCCTCCGCAGAGGCTGTCCAAGCCTCCTTCCTTGTAATACATCAGGTCGAAGGCGAATATGCCCCCCTTTTTCTCGGCGAGGCATTTCCGCGCGAGGGCCTTGGTTTTTTCCTCGAGGCCGGCGCCGCCGACCGTCCCGAACTGGCGGCCGTCGGCGAGGACGATCATCTTCGCGCCCGCCTTGCCGGGGACGCTGCCCCGGGCCTCGGCGACCGTGGCGAGGGCGAATTCGACCCCCTCGTTCGTCAGTCGAAGGGCCTCTTCGAGGATGGAACGGCTCATGCGTGTCCTTCGGCGGCGCGCCGCCGCGTGGTCTCCCGCCTCCCCCACTCCTCGAGGCACCGAGCGTAATCCTCGGGCGTGTCCATGTCCAACAGGATCGCCGAGGTGTTCATTTCGACGTACGCGATGCGATCCGGATGGCGGTTCACGACGGTCCGCGCGGGCGCGTCGGGCGGCAGGCTCAAAATCTCCTGCCTCAGCGCGCCGTCGAAAAGGACCGGATGTCCGCGCTTCAGGTTGTACGAGGGGATGAAGATCTGCTTCTCCTTGCGCCGCCGCTTGTGCTCCGCGATGAGGGGGGTGATCTCGTCGGCCGTGATGAGGGGGTGGTCCGCGGGAAAGAGGAGGAAGCCCTCGGCATCCTTGGGAAGTGCCTTCACTCCCGCCTGGAGCGACGAGGTCTGGCCCTTCGCGAAGTCGGGATTGAGGATCACCTTCGCGCCGCGGAGGTCCGCCTTCGCCCGGACCTGGTCCGCCGCGTGGCCCAGTACGACGATGGGCGCGAGCTTGGCCCCGCGGCAGGCGTCGAGGACGAGGTCGAGGGCGGGCTTGTTTCCGAAGAGGCAGAGCGGCTTGGGCCGGCCCATGCGCACAGACTCCCCCGCGGCCAGCACGATGGGGACGATCGCCATGGCGGCTACACCCGCTCGTCGATCTTGAGCATCCGGTCGGCGCTCGCCTTGCCTCCGCCGGTCGCCAGGAGGCTGATCGCCATGATCAGGCAGGCGAATGCGGCGCGCCCCTCGCCGAATACCTGCGCGTGATGGGCGGCGAAGATGGCGACGATCATGATGATGCAAAGCGTCCCGGCGGCGTAGCGGGTGATGAGGCCGATCCCCACGAGGATGCCGCCGCCGAGCTCGCCGATTCCCGCGAGCGAAGCCATGAGCATGGGGAGCGGAAAATCGAGCTTCGTCTTGAAGGAGTCGGCCGTCGCTTCCAGTCCCATACCGCCGAACATCCCGAACACCTTCTGCGACCCGGAATGGAAGAAGATCGTGGCCAGTCCCAGCCGGATGAAGAGCGGGGCGTACTCCTCCAGCCCGCCGAACATTTTTCCGAGCATCGGATTCTCCTGCGGACCCCGGGAGTCCATTATCGCCCGCGGACGGAAAGCTTCAAGCTCCAAGCTTCAAGCCCGAGGGGAAGGCGGAGAGCTGAGGGCCTATTTCCTGGGGGTCAACCGGTATCCCCGCTCGCGGAGGGATTGCCAGAGAGAAGGGAGATCGACCTCCTTGATGTCGACATAACCCGTGATATCCAGGCCGGTGGCGTCTGGTTTGATCACCGCCTTCTCCAGACCCCTCATGCTACGCATGAATTCCAAGATCTTCACAGGCGTGGCGGCGCTCTCCTTCTCGCGGTCGGCCCTGATGGACGATTCCAGCCAGTCTCCCTTGAGAATTGTGGCTAGATCTCGTGCCTCCTTTTCAGAGAAATTACCCGAGATCACACCCGATCCTCCGAACCGATTGGCCTGCATCGCTGGAGCGGAAACGATGGCCCCGTCCACCAGGATGCCCATGAGCCCTCTAGGCTCCCTGTTGAATAGTTGCTCCGCCGCCTTCTCGAACTTCTTTGATCCTGATTCAGAGAGTTCGAACCTGACACTCCAATTGCCCGAATTCGTCTGGAGATCCTGCTCGGGTCTGGCGCTTTCGATGTCATCTTG
>DATHFI010000118.1:0-2775 GCA_035490275.1 Planctomycetota bacterium | reverse complement strand
AACCGGATCCCAGCAGGATCAGCAGGGCCAGGACCGGCAGATAGAACGGGCGCATCACGTCCATGAACTCCTTGCTTTGACTTCGTTCCCCGAGCAATTCAGAATCAGGCATGATTAGCTACAACGCTTCCTCGCGGAAGTTTCAGCCGGGGGCGGAGATAGTCCGCGCGACCTGTTGATTCCATGCCGGCATTGGAAAACCCTTCAAAAGCGAGCCTGACCACTGCCTTGACCACCACGGCGCTCAAGGAGCCGGCCGAGGCGGGCATTACCGCCTCATTCACCTATGGAGCTGGGTCGTGGATTGGGCATGGCGAGGGTGACCCTCCTTCGCTCGATCTGGGGCCGGGCTGCGGTGAGACAGGCGGGGCTCGTGATCCCGAGGCGGAGTCTCCCGTAGCTCCGGCAGAAACTCACAAGCAAGAACAGAGCGAAGGGAGACGAGGGTGACGGGGCTCGAACCCGCAACCTGTGGATCGACAATCCACTGCTCTAACCAATTGAGCTACACCCCCGCGCGGGCGGACCCAGCGGCGTGGATTGTAGCGCCCGCCGCCGGTCGGTCAAGTCGCCGGACGCTCGCATCCAGCTCCCTGATTCTTGATTCCTGATTCTTGATTCTTGATTCTTCCCTAGCCTTCGGTATGCCATGACGCGATCCCGAGAATCGCGCGGCACCCCGGGCAGAAATACATCTTCTCCCGGACGTAGATGGAAATCTCCGTCTCCGTCGACCCCACGTTCTCCCACGTGATGTCGTGGCGGCAGTACGGGCAGACCGGCCCCGTCCCGACCCCGTCGCCGCCCGCCGGAGCCGGCGCGGGCTGTCGCGGACCCTTCGGCCGCGCCTTCGCTTTCGCGCCTTTCATGAAGCGGCCATCTTATCCACGCCCCCCCTTCGACGCCACGCTTAGGCGGTCGAGACCCCTTGGTTGTGTCGCAGTTTCCAGATCCCTGGTCCCCGATCCCAGTCCCTGGAGTTCCGAGTCGCAAGCCGGAGGCGAGGAGCGCATCCGAATGGGATCCGTGTGAATTCCGGCCATGGAGCTTGAACCTGGAAACTTCCGAAAACCGGGATCCGGGGCCTGGAAACTTGAAACGGACACGCGATCGACCCCCTCGCGCGCTTCCCTTCGGCGCGCGACATGGTAAACTCACCCTATGGCCGTCCGCCATCTCGTGGGGCTCGACGTCGGCACCCGGTTCGTCAAGGCCATCCAGCTCACCGAGGAGGCCGGCCGCTACACCGTCACCAACTTCGGCATCGTCGAGATCCAGCAGCCCCGCACCGCCGGCGACGCCATCCTCGAGATCTTCGACTCCCGCAAGTTCAAGACCAAGCGCGTCGTCGCCTCCGTCTCCGGCCGCTCCGTCTACGTCCGCTACGTCAACATGCCCCAGATGAACGACGAAGAGATCGTCAACGCCGCGAAGTACGAGCTCGGCAAGTACATCCCCGTCGAGGTCGACGAGGTCATCCACGACGTCCAGAAGCTCGCCACCATCGAGTCCTCCGGCACCCAGGCGGAGCCCGAGATGCGCGTCCTCCTCGTCGCCGCCCGCCGGAGCTTCGTCGACGACCAGGTCGCCGCGATCGAGACCGCGGGCCTCCAGCCCGTCATCCTCGACGTCGACGCCTTCGCCCTCGGCAACGCGTACGAGCTCGGCGGCCACATCAACCCCCAGGCGATCGTCCCGGGCCGCCTCATTGCCCTCGCCGACATCGGCGCCTCCAAGACCTCGGTCCACATCATGGACGAGACCGGCCCCTACTTCACGCGCGAGATCTACAAGGGCGGCGACGACTTCACCGGCGCGATCGCGGCCCGCACCGGACTCGAGTCCCACGACGCCGAGGCCCTCAAGCGCGACGTCTCCGCCTCCAACCCCGGCGGACCCGAAGCGATCGTCGTGCTGGAGAAAGAGGACGAGGCCAAGTTCCGCCCCGAGCCGGAGGAGCCCGAGGCTTCGGCCGAGGAGGGCGGCGCCATGCCCATCGTCGTCGTCGAGAACGACGAGGGCGCGCGCCTGAGGGATTCGAGCGGCGACGCGCCTCGAATGGCGGAGTCCGTGGCCGGCGTCCTCGACGACCTCTGCCACGACATCCAGATCTCGATCGACTACTTCGAGAACCAGCACGACAAGAAGGTCCACGAGCTCCTGCTCACCGGCGGCGGGTCGGCCATGACGGGCCTGACCGAGGCGCTGGAGCACCTCCTCCAGCGGCCCGTCCGCGTGTGGGATCCGGTCCAGCACATCGCGATCGACATGCCGGAGGACGCCCAGAACCAGCTCAAGGCGGCCGCACCCCAGTGCGCGATCGCCCTCGGCCTCGCGAGCCGCATCCGAAAAGATTGATTCTTGATTCTCGGCCGCGACCCGGAATCGACCCTTAAATCAATCGCACCCTTCCGCACTCCACCTCGTAGATCGCTCCCGCAATTGATGTCTTTCCGGACTCCTCGGAGTCGCGTAATGCCCGGCTCATTTCGCGCAGGTCACGGATGGATCCGAGCACGTTGGCCCGGACCAGGTCCTCGAGCCCCGCATCGGACGACAGATGATTCGTCGAAGTGCGGATGCGCCGCGCGATGTCGAAGGCGGATCCCTCGTACCACCCCGAGGTGCGCGACATCCGGACCGCCGTACAGTCGGTGTGTCCCAGGACGAGGATGAGCGGGCACCCGAGCCGGAAGATCCCGATCTCGAGGCTGCCCGCGACCTCCGGGGTCATCACGTTGCCGGCGATCCGGACCATGTAGAGCTTGCCCGGGG
>DATHFI010000117.1:0-3800 GCA_035490275.1 Planctomycetota bacterium | reverse complement strand
CGCCGTCGACATCTGCGTCTCGATGTCCTGCAGGTAGGTTCTTCCGGAAGAGTAACCGCGGCGGTCGAAAAAGAAATTAGACCTCAGGACATTGTCGAAATACGGAACATTGGGATCGTCGACCCAGTGGCTTGCCCCCATGGAGCGCTCGGAATAGAAGCCGTCCACCCGGAGGTCAGCGGGAGCAGGCCCCCGCAAGAGTGGAAGCCGATTGCTGCGATTGAGGTTGTAACCCGAACTCTTCTGACCATCGTAAAGGTCCATGCCAAGCATTCCGGAGTCTTCACCATTGCCCGGATCGGGAATGTCCGTGAGCAGGCTCAACGTCGGGGACAGCCCGCTCCCAGCGATGGTCACAGATGTATTGAGGCCGAAAGCCTCCGGGGGGAGATTGCCGAGGTGCCCCTTGCCCTCGCCGACCGTGAACGCAATACCCCCTGTTTGAGTCTGGCTGGAGCCAAGCCCGTCCTCTTCTAACGTAATGTTCACCCCCGGAAAATCCTGAAGGCCGTACGTCATGTCCTGGACGTTGTACATGTCCAGGCGAACACCGGTATCTCCCGCGGCGGGTTCGGGCGGGGATGGGTCGGTTCGCTTTTCCGAAGATCCACCATAGGAGGCGCGCAAGTCGTCGAGGAACTTGCGCACTTTGCGCTGCACTTCGGGGGTGTTGCGCACAATGAGCAGGCCGTTCTGGAAAACGCAGGCCTGACCCTTCGCCTCGTCCCAGCTGTTCGAATCGATCGTGGCTTTGATCCGATTGGCCAGGACCTCACCATCTATGGGCGAAGTCGCCGAGCGCACCCTTCCCAGCATCTCCGTGGCCTGCTTCTTTTGGGCATCAAGATCGACGCCTTTTGGAAGCCACTTGGCATACTCGAGGACCCTGCGGAAATGGTCCTCCGCCTCGAGGTATTTGCCCAAGTTGTAGGAGCGAATTCCGCTCTCCACCTCCTTGCGAACCTCAAGGTTGACCTGCTCGTGCCTGGTATGGGCGGCCACGATCACATCCTCGGATTCGAGACCCTTGGAGGTGAGTCGTCCCTTGCCGAGAGCGTATTGGAGCTCCAGCTTCAGCGCGTTGGCGGCCCCGTTGCCGGGATTCGCCTTGAGAACCTTGTCGCATTCGGCCTCGGCCTTCTCGAAATCACCGGATTCGTAGTACTTGCAGGCGAGATCGTAGTGAGACCCGCCAGGCCCAAGAGTAGGTGCCGATTGCACGGCCTGATCGTTCTCCTTCTTCGTCCGCTCGATCCGGAAGTCCTCGTACGCCTTCTCGCTCTCGAGGACGAGGAACGAGGTGTAGGGCGTCATCACCTGGTGCTCGACGGAGAGCTTGATCGCCTCCGCCTTCTTCGGCTCGCCCTCGGCCACGAGATCGGCGAGCCGGCGCTGAGCCCAGAGCCGCTTCACGTGCACGTTGCCCGATTCCCGCTCCGGCAGCGTCAGCGTGAACTCGCGCCGGATCACCCGATCGAAGACCTTTCCCGTCAGGATCAACTTGACGGGGCCCGCGCCGTACCGGCCCGTGACCAGGAGCCGCTCGCCGAAATGGAGCGACCCAAGCCGCGCCGGCGCCGCGTCCGTGACCGCCCCCTTGAACTCAACTTTCAGATCGTTCACCGCCGACCGGCCGAGCGTTCGCGCGATTTCGTCCGCGCGCGACCGGACGTCGTCGCTCGGGCAGATCGAGTGGGCGCCCCCGTTGAATTCGCGCGCCAGCGTTTCGAGCAGTCCCCGGTCCGCGCCCGACCCCACGGCGACGGTGCGGATGGAGACGCCTTTGTCCTTCGCGACTTTCTGCAGGCGCGCGACGATCTTCGCGGGATCCTTCTCCCCCCACGTCGGCGTCCCCTCGCCGACGTAGACCACTTCGCCGTCGTCAGGCACGAGCGGCAGTACGCGCTCCAGCGAGGTCGCCGGATCGCCCGCGCCGATCGGTTCGATGGCGCCCAGGAATCGGTTCGCCGCCGCCTTCCCCGCCGCGTCGGGGGCGACGAAGTCCTCCATCGAGTCCACGAGGTCGTTGTGGCTCCCGATCCGGAACCGGTCGGCCGGGGCGAGCGATTCGATCATCCGCCGCACCACGGTCCGGGCCGCCTCCAGCTCCGGACGGGTGACCGAGCCCGAAGCGTCGATCAGGAAGAAGAGCCGGCGGTCGCGCCGGTATCCCTCGTCCGCGTCGGGGCGGGGCGTGATGAATGCGGCGAAATACCCCGGCGCCGCGGGGTCCGGCCGGTGGGCGGAGAGTTGGATTTCCGACCCGAGTTCCGTTTCATAGGCGAGGACGAAATCGGCCTTCGGCCGGAACGCCCCCGCCGTGAATGTAGTCCGGATCGTTCGATCGTCGACGCGGGTCGAGGCCGCGTCATGCGAGGTCGATTCCGCGCGCAGGAGCCGACCTCCAGTCCGCACCGTGGCCTCCAAGTTGAAGCGTCCGATGCCCATCTCGCCCGCGGAGTCGCCCGCGAGCGGATAGACGTAGGCCGCGCGGCCGTCGAACGCGGAAAGCGCCTGGGTGTAGGCGATGATGATCCGCTTGTCGCTCCGCGCCTCGATCGGGAAGATGCGGCACTTGAAGAGCCCGCCGGGCATCCACTCGAGGAGCGCGGGGTCGTTCATGCGCCGCACGATCCCCTCGTACGTCTCGCGCGCCTTCTGGCGCTCGACGACCTCGCCCTCCATCAGCTTGCCGCCGATCTCCATCGCGAGGCGCGAGATCGAGGCGTCGGGCGGCAGCGGAAAGAGGAAGGTCCCCTCGAGGCGCCGGTCGGTCCGATTCTCGAAGATCTCCTCGACCTCGGTCCGCGCCACGCCGTCCTGGATGTCGACCCGGACGTCGAGGCTCCGGATGGAGAGCTCGCCCGCGGGCCGGCCGTTCTCGTCCTGCACGTAAAGAAGGCCCACCGAGGGGCGCACGGAAGCCAAGCCGATCGAGACGGGACGCGACGTCGCGGCCGGGCGGGCGGGCGTTTCACGCGCTGTCCCGGAGCGCTGGGAAGACCCGACCAGCGCCGAGATAAACAGTGACGCGGCCAGAGTGCCCGCCTGGAAGATTCTGAGGAGCTTCCGACGCGGAGCCGCGGTCGGGAGATTTGAGAGGACTGACTCGATCGCATCCGGAGACGGGTCGGCCGCCTTCCACTCTCCCGCGGCATCCCACCCGGCTTTCGCCGAGGAGAAGCGGGCCCGACAATCGGAGCAGACGAGAAGGTGCTCCTCGACCTCGGAGCGTTTCTCGAGCTCGCCCGCGAGAAACTCCGCGATCCTCGATTCCATGTCGGGACACGTCATAGAAGCACCCCCAGGGATTTCAGTTGGGATCCGAGCTGCTCCTGGATGCGGAAGAGGGTCACCTTGGCCGAGCCCGGGGTGAACCCCACGATTTGCGCCGCCTCGGCGATCCGCATCCGGTGAAAGCGCACGAGTAGAAATAGCTGACGATGGCGTTCGGGCAGGGTCTCGATCACGCGACGGATGAGGTGGGAGATGTCCTCGGCCTCGCGCCCGCCGCCGGTAGGCGCGGGTCCCTCGATCTCCTCGGGCAACGCGACGGCCGGACGCGGACGGCGCCGTTCCTCGGCGACGGCATTCGCGGCGATCGTGAAGAGCCACGTCCGGAACTCCGACGACCCGCGGAAGGATTGCAGCGCCCGGAAGGCTTTCAGGAATACGGTCTGGAAAATGTCCTCCGCGAGCGGACGGTCGGAAATCTGCCGGGCGATGAATTGGTAGACAGGGTTGCGGTGGCGGTGAAAGAGGACCTCGAACGCCTCGCGCGTGCCGAGCGCGGCCAGGTC
>DATHFI010000116.1:0-3194 GCA_035490275.1 Planctomycetota bacterium | reverse complement strand
GATCACCTCGGGATGGATCTTCCCCTTCCCCTGGTTCACGAAGGCGACGAACTCGCGGATGCCGCCGTCGTACTTGTGCTCGACGGTCTTGCCGGTCCGCTCGTCCACCAGCGAGATGTGGACCCCCTTGTTGAGGAACGCCAGCTCGCGCAGGCGCCGGCCGACGAGGTCGAACGAGAAGGTCGTGTCCGGAAAGATCGTCGGGTCGGGCTTGAAGTGGATCCCCGTCCCGTGCCGGTCCGTCGGGCCGACCTCCTTCACGTCGGTCTCGGGCTTCCCCTTGAGGTAGCGCTGGCGGTACTCCTTGCCGTCGTTCCACCACACGGTCGCCTCGAACCACTCCGAGAGGGCGTTCACCGCGGTCACGCCGACGCCGTGGAGGCCCGCCGAGACCGAGTAGACCTTGTTGTCGAACTTCCCCCCCGCGTGGATGTTGGAGAGGGCGACCTCGAGGGCGCTTTTCCCCGTCTTGTGGACCTCGACCGGGATGCCGCGGCCGTCGTCCGTGACGGAGGCGCTCCCGTCCGCGTGGAGGCGCACCGCGATCGACGAGCAGAAGCCCGCCATCGCCTCGTCGATGGAGTTGTCGACGACCTCGAAGATCATGTGGTGCAGGCCGCGAGGGCCGGTGTCCCCCACGTACATGCCGGGGCGGGTGCGGACCGCCTCGATGCCCTCGAGGACGCGGATCTGCTCGGCGCCGTAGGTTCCGCCCGGGGCCATCAGCGGCCTCCCGGGGAAACGAAAATCGCCGCGTCCGCGGCGACCTGGCTGTCGGTTCGGGTCTTCATGCGATTCATCACGTTCCCCGGAGGACGCACCTCAGATCCGCGACTTTCCGGCCCGGGTACTCCGTCCGGAACCTCGCGAGGATCTCGGGCCTCCGGAACGACTCGATTTCCTGTCTCAGCGAGGCGGATTCGACGGCGACCGTGAGCGTGTCCCGGTTCATGCCGACGACGCGGGAGCGCCGGGCCACCTCGGGCCCCGCCGCGCGGCTCCACGCCTCGGTCATCTCGTAGAGCTCGTCGCGCCGCCGCGGCCCGAAGGCGCGCAGGACGCCCGCCAGCAGGTCGCCGATGGGCCTCGCCGCCCCCCGCTTCTCCAATCGAACCCCCCTCCGCCGATGATTCTGGATTCTCGATTCTGGATTTTCGGCCCGAGAATCGAGAATCAAGAATCGAAAATCGCTCCGTTTCCTTACAGATTCACGGTCAACGGCATGAGTACGTACACATAATCCTTCCCGGACTTGAACACGCCCGCCGAGGTCCGGTCCTTCAGGTGCAGCTCGACGGACTCGTCGGTGACGACCTTGAGGTAATCCGCGACGTAGTCCGGATTGAAGGTGATGTCGATCTCCTCGCCGCGATACTCGATGGGCACCTCGACGCTCGCCTCGCCCACGTCCTGCGTGCGGGTGAAGAGCGTGAGCTTGCCCTTGGCGAAGGTGAACTTCACCGCGCGCGTCTTGTCCGTCGTCATGAGCGACGCCTTGCGGACCGCCGCGTGGAGCGGCTCCCGCTCCAGCGTGACTTTCTTGTCCCGGTCGTTCGGGATGACCGCCTCGTAGTCCGGGAAATTCCCGTCGATGAGGCGCGAGAAGATCATGGCCCGCGAGGTCTTCAGCCGGATCTGGGTCTCCTCGATGTGCAGCCAGACCGCCTCGTCCTCGTCGGTCAGGACCCGGTCGAGGAGGCTCATCGTTTTCGTGGGGACGATGACGCGCAGGTTCTTGGCCTCGCCCCCCTTGCCGGCCGTGCGGCTCCGGATGTACGCCAGGCGCTTGCCGTCGCTGGCGACCATCCGCAGCTCCTTGCCGTGGATCTCGAAGAGCTGGCCGGTGAGCGCATACCGGACGACCTCGCTCGAGACGGCGAACTGCGTTTTGCGGATCATCTCGCCCAGGTCCTTGGTGTCGACCTGGAGCGCCCCCTTCTCCTCGAAGCCCGGGACGGCCGGGAAGTCGGCCGGATCGATGCCGACGATCTTGAAGGAGGCGCCCGACGCCTTGATGTGGGCGAGCGTCCCGTCGGAGTCGATGACGACGTCGGCGTCGCCCGCCTCGCGGAGGATGCCCGCCATGCGCTGGGCCGGGAGGACGACGGTGCCCTCCTCCTTGACCTCGAGGGCCGGGACGCGGACCTTGAGTCCGAACTCGAGGTCGGTGCACGACAGCTCGAGCTGGGCGCTCTTCCCGGAGCCCGTGGCGGCGAGCTTCACGTTCGTCACCGCGGGGATGGTGCTGCGCTGGGGCACGACCGTGAGGGCGAGCTGAAACGCCTCGTGGAGCGGCCCGCGGGCGCATTTCACCTTCATGGACGGTCCTCAGGGGATGTCGGAACCGTCTATTTTAGCGTCCGGAGCAGCGAGAGTAAAGGACACGAGGCTCATTCCCCAGTCATGAGTCGCGCGTCAAGAGTCGAGGGTCGGAGTCCGAAAAGTCGCGGGTCAACGGTAGCTCTGTTGAAACCGCCTCCTCACCACGAAGGCACGAAGCCACAAAGAAGAGGGATTCCTCGAGAGCGCCCGCCGGCGTTCGTGGCCCGAAGGGCCACGAACCGGCCCCGCAGGGGCCTGGGACGGTGGGAAGAGCCGCGGAGAGAAGGCGTCTTCTCTCGCGGCTCTCCCGGCCGTCCCTTCCGGCGGGCGCTCGACCGATCGGCGTCCGCCTGGTGCCTTGGTGGCTTGGTGGTGTAAGAAAGGGGTTTTCAACAGAGCTACGCACGACTCTCGACTCTCGACTTCCTGAATGCTACAACCGTTGCCCGTCCGCGCGGAGGACGCGATGACAGGGCTCCGGCATCCTTCGGTGGCGGGCGTGTTCTATCCCGCGGATTCCGAATCCCTGCGCCGGAAGATCTCCGGGCTCCTTCCGGCGGGGGCGCGGAAGCCCGCCGCGGCGGTGCTCGTCCCGCACGCCGGGTACGACTACTCGGGACGCGTGGCCGGTGCGGCCTACGCGCGGGTCGAGGTGACACCCGAAGTCGTCCTCGTCGCGTTCCATCATCGAGGAGTGGGGGCGCGGTTCGGGATCTGGCCGGGGGGCGCCTGGGAGACGCCGCTCGGGGCGGCCCCCATCGCGCGGGATCTGGCGGAACGGCTGAAATCGACCTGCCCGGAGCTGGAGGATGACGAGGCCAACTTCACGCGGGAACATTCGGGCGAGGTCCAGGTGCCGTTCCTGCAGGCGG
>DATHFI010000115.1:0-11951 GCA_035490275.1 Planctomycetota bacterium | reverse complement strand
CTTCGCGAAGCGCCGCGCGGCGGTCGTCGAGGAGCTGCGCGCGGCGCTCCGTCGGGTCGAGGGTTCCTCGGACGCCGGGCCCCTCATGGACACGCTCCTCCGCCTGGGGGAGCTGCCCGAGGGGATGCCGGTCTCGGTCCGCTCGACGGAGCGCACGGAGAAAGTCGGCGGGCGCGACCTCCTGGGCCGCGAGGTGCGCCTCGGCGAGACGATCAGCTACATCAACGTCCTCGTCGATCCGTCGCTCGCGGACGCGCTGGGCTATTTCGAGGCGCTGGCGAAGGTCGGCGCGTTCCACCCGAAGGTGGCCGACCAGCTGAAGCAGCTCGGGGGATTCCCCATGCGCGGCGAAATGCGGTACGCCCTCTTTTTCGACCTCGTCAAGTCGGACGAGGAGGTGACCTCCGCGGCGAGGGCCGATCTCACGGACGCCGACTTCGACCGGCCTGCGGGCCTCACGAAGGTGCCGCTGGCGGGGGTCGACATCGTGGAGCGGCCGAAGCCGGCGAAGCCGAAGCAGTTCGAGCGCTCCTATGCGGAGGACGAGCTCGAGCGGGAGCGGAATATTTTCCGGGACAGCGAAAAGAAATGACGACGCCCCGCGGAGGTCGGGACGCTCCGGCCGTGCGCGCGCGCGTCGTGATCACCGGCCGGGTGCAGGGCGTTTTCTACCGGGCGAGCTGCCGCGACGAGGGCGCGGCGCGCGGCCTGTCGGGCTGGATTCGGAATACGCCGGATGGAGCGGTCGAGGCCGCCTTCGAAGGACCCGAAGCCGAAGTCCAGGCCCTCATCGAATGGTGCCGGCGCGGCCCACCGTCCGCGTGGGTTGAACATGTCGAGGTGAGCTGGGAAACCCCGACCGGCGAGCGCGGATTCCGGATTATCTCGTAGGCTGCATCCCGCATCCCGCATCCGGCATCCCGGGGCCTGAAACAGGATTCTCGGGATATAATCTCCCCGGCATGAGTTGGGACGGAATAGAACGTCGACGCCACCGGCGGTACGGGGTCAAGGGAAGCACCCTGCGCTGGCGGCCGGGGGCCCCGCTCGGCTGGGTCGCGCCCGCCTCGGCCCCGCACATCCTCATCGACCTCTGTCCCGCCGGGTGCCGGTTCATCTCGAAGCGGGAGCTCGCTCCCGGCCGGGCCCTCTCCCTCGCGATCGAGGCCCCTCCGGCGCGGGCGACGGTGCGCGCGGCGGGCCGGGTCGCCTGGTCGCGCCGGTCCGAGGAGCTCGACGCCTGGCACACCGGAATCTCGATGAAGGCCCGCAACTCCGGCAGCGCGGAGCGTCTCAAGATTGTCCTTGACGGTGCCGTTCTGGAGCGCATAGAAATAACCACCCGCCGGTACCTGAAGGAGATGGGCAAGCTCTGATGGCCAAAGAGGCGCGCCAGTCCCTCAAGCTCAAGCTCACCTTCCCGGAGAAGGTCCTCGGCGACCCGATCATCCACACGATTTCCCACGACTTCGACGTAGTCCCGAACATCCTCCGGGGCCGCATCACGGACAAGAACGCATGGCTCGAGGTCGAGATGATCGGCGCGCCGAAAAACCTCGAGCGGGCCCGGAAATTCCTCGTCGAACGCGGAGTCGCCATCTCCCCCCTGGCCTGATCTCCTCCGACAAATCAATAGACCCGCCTGGCTTTCAGCCGTGCGTCCTTCTCTTCGCCGATGCCGATGAACGTCGAGCCCTCGTAGACCCGCACGAGGGGCGCGGGCGACCCCTGATCGAGCAGCTTCCCCTGCGCGAAACATCGCGCGTCGCCGGGATCGAGGACCACCGCGGGCATCGACTCCAGCCCCGCGTCCGGCGGAAGGACGGCGGCGCGGAGATCCGCTTCCGAGGCGGCGCCGAGACGCACCCCCTGTCCCACGCGGAACGGGCCCACGGCCAGCCGCCTCAGCTCGGCCACCGCCCCGCCGCATCCGAGCGCCGAGCCGAGATCGCGGGCCAGCGATCGCACATAGGTCCCCTTCGAGCAGCGCAGAACCAGGCGGAGCGACGGCGGCGCGAACGACTCCACCTTCAATGCGTGAATCGTCACCTCGCGCTCGGGAAGTTCGACGGGCTCGCCGCGACGGGCGAGGCGGTACGCGCGCTCTCCGTCGATTTTCACGGCGGAGTAGACGGGCGGGCGCTGGCGGATCGCGCCGGTGAAGCGCGGCAGGAGCGCGTCGATCGCTTCGCGCGCGACGCCGGAGGCGTCCCGCTCCTCCACGACGCGCCCCGCAAGATCGTCCGTCTCGGTGCGCACCCCGAGGCGCACGGTCACCGCGTACTCCTTGTCGTGGCCCTCGTGGTACGGGACCATCTTGAGGGCCCGGCCGAGCGCGACGACGAGGAGCCCTGTCGCCGCGGGGTCGAGCGTGCCGGTGTGACCCGCGTGGCGCTCGTCGAGGGCGAGGCGCACCTCGGCGACGATGTCGTGCGAGGTCTTGCCGGCGTCCTTGTCGACGAGGATAAGGCCGTCCATGAGCCGCCAGCGTGTACGATCCGCGAAGCCCGATCAAGTTGAATCCGGGAGGTGGGAGGGCTAGACTGGATCCCGTGGAGATCGATCGGTTCTATCAATTGTTGGATGCCCGGCCATTTCGTCCATTCGTAATCGACCTTGTGAACGGGCGGACCATCCGTGTCGACCACCCGGAAAATGTGTTCCTGTTTCCTTACCGGGAACGGCTCAAGGAAATTCTCGTCTACTATCCAGAGCCTGACGACTACTCTGTGATCTTTCCCGAAGGCATCACGGCGCTTCACATCCACAAGGATGGCAACGGCAACGGTCACGACGAACCGGCTTGACCCGCGGCCCCGCATGCCCGGCACGCTTTACGTGGTGGCCACGCCCATCGGGAACCTCGAGGACGTCACCCTCCGCGCGCTCCGCATCCTCGGCGAGGTCGAGGCGATCGTCTGCGAGGACACGCGGACGACGGCGAAGCTGCTCTCCCACCACGAGATCCGGACGCCGCTCGTCGCGCTGTACGGGCGGAGCGGAGGCTCGGTCCTCGACCGGCTCCGGGCCGGCGGCTCTGTCGCGCTCGTCTCGGAGTCGGGAACGCCCGGGATCTCCGACCCCGGGGCGGACCTCGTGGCCTCCGCACACGCGGAGGGGATCGCCGTCCGCGTCATCCCCGGGCCGTGCGCCGCCGCCGCGGCGGCGAGCGCCAGCGGCCTGCCCGCCGACCGGTTCCTGTTCGAGGGATTCCTCCCGAGGAAGCCGGGGAAAAGGCGGCGCGTCCTCGAATCCCTCGCCCGGGAATCGCGTACGCTCATTTTCTACGAGTCGCCCCACCGGATCGCCGCGACCCTCGAGGCGCTTCGCGATACTCTTGGCGACCGGAAGGTGACGGTCGCCCGGGAGCTGACCAAGGTTTTCGAGGAGATCCGGCCCACGACGCTCGCCGCGGCGATCGCGGACCTGAAGAAGCGGCCCCCGCGGGGCGAGTACGTGCTCGTCGTGGCGGGCGCCCCGAAAGTCCGCCGACGTCATTCCTCAACAGAAGAGGAATAGGGTTGAGCCTGTTCGCCTTCTGAATCCGCAATCCGCAATCCGCAATCGGCAATCGCCAAACAGTAAACGGCCGACGTTTCAGTTGCTACAGTGTTCGCCGGTGATGGAACCGCCGCGAAGGTTCAAGGGAATTCGCCCGTACCAGCATGAGCACCCTCGAGCGTTGCCGGACCTGCGGGAATCCGGTCGATCCGAACCAGCGGACCGCCCACGACGGCGCCTGCCCGTGGTGCCTGGCGGCGTTCGCCTTCGGCCCTGAATCTCCCCCCGCCGGCGGGGCGGCGGAGTCCTCGGCGCGCTTCGGCAAGTACGTGCGGACGGAGAAGCTGGGCTCGGGCGGGATGGGCGAGGTGTGGAAGGCTCTCGATACGGAGCTCAACCGCTGGGTCGCCCTGAAATTCCTGAAGGAGGAGGATCCCTCGGTCGTGGCGCGCTTCCAGCGGGAGGCGCGCACGGCGGCCGCCCTCTCCCATCCGAACATCGCCTCAATCTACGACGTGGGCGAAATTGACGGGCGCCACTTCATCGCGATGCAGTACGTCCCGGGCCGGACGATGGCCTCCTTCCCGCGGAACGACCGGACGCTCATCGTCCGCCTCTTCCGGGACGCCGCGCGCGCCCTGGAACATGCCCACCGCCACGGCATCATCCACCGTGACCTGAAGCCTGAAAACCTCATGGTGGAGGAGAAGGAGGAGGACAGGTGCGTCACCGTCCTCGACTTCGGGCTGGCCCGGGCGATCGAGGGAGGCGAAAAACTCTCCAAGTCGGGGGAAGTTTTCGGGACGGCGCCGTACATGAGCCCGGAGCAGGCGCGCGGCGATCGCCTCGACGAACGGGCCGACGTCTATTCGCTCGGCGCGGCCCTCTACGACGTCCTGACGGGAAAGCCTCCCTTCGAAGCCCCCAATCTCCTCGAGCTGATCCGGAAGGTCGGGAACGACGAGCCGGAGCGTCCTCGGAAGGACAATCCGCAGATCCACCGGGACCTGGAGACGATCGTCCTCAAGTGCCTGGAGAAGGACCGCAACCGGCGGTACGCCGGCGCCCAGGAGCTCGCGGACGATCTCGAGCGATTCCTGAATCACGACGCCATCCTCGCGCGCCCGCCCAGCACGCTCTACCGGCTGCGCATGAAGCTCGCGAAACGGAGGGCGGTGGTGGCCACGGCCGGGATCGGGGCCATCCTCCTGGCGGCCGTCCTGGGTTGGTGGCTGATGATCGGATGGCCGGCTGCGGAGCAGCTTCGCCTGACGGCGGCCGGACTGAAGTTGTGGAACGAGGCGCGGGTGGCGGCCATCGCGGGCGGCGATCCGGGGGACATCCGCGCGAAGGCCAGGGCGGCGCGCGAGCAGTTCGAAGGGGCGATCAGGACCCGGGAGGATGCGGACGCCAACGTGATGAGGGCCAGGTGCCTGGAGCTGGAGGGGCGCGATGACGAGGCCCTGAAGAGCCTGGAGCGCGCCTATTTCCTGGATCCCCGCAACCTCGACGCCCGGCTCGAGCTGGCGAAGGCGCTCTTCCTGAAATACCAGAGCTCCAGGGGCACTCCGATGATCGGTCATCTGATGATGGGGCCGACCGCGGGGGCCAAGGTCTACTTCGGGGACCTGCGGGGCGAGACGGGGAAGGAGCGCGAATGGCGGGAGCGGGGCGAGAAGATCCTGGGGGAAGGAGAGTCCGCCCCCGCCCAGGAGAGCCTCCTCAAGGGCCTCCTGGCCATGGGGAAGGGAGACTATTCCCGGGCGGCCATCTCGCTTGAGACCTACACGAACGCGGAGCGCTGGGATGTCCAGGCGCTCACGTTGCAGGGCGTCTGCCTCTATTATGCGAGGAATCTCGACGGCGCCATCGCCGCCTTGGATCGATCGCTGAGCCGGGTCCCGGGAGCCGAAGGATACTACTGGCGCGGTTTCGCGAAGGAAGACAAGGGGCTCCACCACGAGGCGGACGCGGACCTCACCAAGGCCGTCGAACTCGATCCCTTTCATGCGCGGGCTTATGTAAGCCGGGGGAGAGTGAAGCTCGGCCTCGGTCTCCTCGACGAGGCGATCGCCGATTGCACCACGGCGATCGAGTTGGATTCCCGGAACTCGAGAGCCTACAACGGCCGCGGGTGCGTCAAGGCCGCCAAGGGCCTTCGCGACGAAGCCATCGCCGATTTCGCGAAGGCGATCGAGATCGATCCCCTGTACGTGTCGGCATGGTCCAACCGCGGGAATCTGAAGAGGGAGAAGGGCCTCCATGACGAGGCGATCGCGGACCTGACCAGGGCCATCGAGCTGAACCCGAAATATGCGCAGACCTACGTCAGCCGGGGGAATGTCAAAGAGACCAGGGGCCTCTTGGACGAAGCGATCGCGGACTATTCGAAGGCCATCGAGCTTGAACCCATGAACGCCTGGGCCTACGCCAACCGCGGCAACGCGAAGGGCGCGAAGGGCCAGCACGACGAGGCGATCGCCGACTGCACCAAGTCCATCGAGCTCGATCCGAAGAGCGCGCTGACCTACATCAACCGCGGCAACTCCAAACGCGCCAAGGGACTTCACGACGAAGCGATCGCGGACTACACGAAGGCCAGCGAGCTGGATCCGACGGACGGCCGGGCCTTGCTGAGCCGTGGCGTCGTCCAAGTCTCCAAGGGTCGCCTCGACGAGGCCATCGCGGATTTCACGAAGGCCATCGAGGGGACTCCGACGTACGCGGAGGCCTACGTCGAACGGGGGACGGCGAAAATCGCCAAGGGGCTCCAGGGCGAGGCCCTCGGGGACTTCAGGAAAGCGCTCGAGGTGGCCCCGTCGGCGTGGCCCCTTCGGAAGACCATCGAAGAACGATGCCGAAAACTCATGGAGCCCCACGCCCCGCCATGAAAATCGCCGCGGTCGGCTTCCTCGCCCTCGTCGCCTCTTGCGCCGTCGCGCCGAAGCGGCCGCTCGAGCCCGGGGTTCATCTCCTCCGCGAGGCGATCCGGATCCACGTCGGGGGTGTGTACGACTTCACCGGAGTGACCCTCGAGGGGTCGCCGGAGGGAACGGCTCCGGACGCGTTCGCCGGAACGGCGATCGTCATCGATGGCGGCCGCGACATCACCATCCGCAACGCCCGCATCCGCGGATTCAAGGTCGCGATTCACGCACGCGGCGTCGAGCGGCTGACGATCGAAGGGTGCGACCTTTCGGGGAACTGGAGACAGCGCCTCAACTCGACCCCCGAGGCGGAGGCGGAGGAGGACTGGCTCTCCGGCCACCAGAACGACGACAACGAGTGGCTCCGGTACGGCGCCGCGCTCTACCTCGACCGCTGTCCCGGTGCGGTCATCTCCGGGAACGAGGGACGCAACGGGCAGAACGGCATCTGCGTGACGCGGTCCGACGGGTGCCGGATTTTCGACAACGACTTCTCGTTCAACTCCGGCTGGGGCCTGGCGATGTACCGATCGAGCCGGAATGTCGTCAGCCACAACAAGTTCGACTGGTGCATCCGCGGGTACAGCGACGGCGTCTACAGCCGCGGGCAGGATTCCGCGGGCATCCTCGTGTACGAGCAGTCGAGCGACAACGTCTTCGCGTACAACAGCGCGACGCACGGGGGGGACGGCTTTTTCCTGTGGGCGGGCCACGAGACGCTCGACAAGACCGGCGATGGCGGATGCAACCGGAATCTCCTCTATCGAAATGATTTTTCCCACGCGGCCGCCAACGGGATCGAAGCGACGTTTTCCGTGGGGAACCGGTTCGTCGAGAACCGTCTCGAGGAGTGCGATCACGCCATGTGGGCGGGGTACAGTTCGAAGACGCTCATCGCGGGCAATTACATCGCCCGCTGCGCCAACGGGATCTCGATCGAGCACGGGAATGTAAATACGATCGAGGACAACGCCTTCGAAGAGAATGGCCTCGCCATCAACCTCTGGTGGGATAAGGACGAGGATCTCTTCAAGACCGCCTATGGGAAGAAGCGCAATCTCGGTTCGGAGGACTACGAGATCGTCCGCAACGCGTTCCGCGGCGACAAGGTCGCGATCCGGCTGCGCGAAACCCATCGCGTGCGGATCGAGGAGAACGATGTCGTCTCGGCCGGAATCTTGATCGATTCGAAGGCCTCCGCCGACGTCGTCTGCGCGCGAAACAACCTCGGCGACGTCGAAAAGCCGGGTTCACCGGTCGGATCGAACTGGTGGAAGAAGCCGCCGTCCGGAATGGTGTCGCTCGAGAGCCCGGTGACGCCGTCATCATCGAAGGCGCGCGTGGCTCCCCCCGCCGTCGACGGGAAGGCGTTCGCGTTTCTTAAGGAGGGCTCTCTCCGCGGGCGCAAGTACATCCTGATGGATGAATGGGGCCCGTGCGACCCGTCCGATCCGAAGGCCGTCGAAGAGCAGAAGCGTCGCGGGGTGAACCTCGCGGTGAACTGGACCGTGCGCTTTCACCGTTGGGAGTCCACCGGCGCGGGCAAGCCTCCCGCCGATTGGAAGGCGGTCGCGGATTCCGAGCCGCTGGATTCGATCAAGGCGGAGAAGCTCGATTTTCGCTGGCCGGGCCAACCGTCGGAAAAAGTCCCGGCCGACCATTTCGCGACGATCGCAACAACGGAAGTCGAGCTCGAGGCGGGCGAGTACGAGATCCGGACGGTTTCCGACGACGGCATCCGCGTCGCGGTCGACGGCAACGTGGCGATCGAGGACTGGACCTGGCATCCGCCCAAGTCCCACGCCGCGAAGCGCACGCTGGCGAAGGGAAAGCACGCGATCGTCGTCGAACACTTCGAGATCGACGGCTACGCGCAGCTCAGGGTCGTACTGCGTCCCGCCCAAGCCGGTCGATGATCGCGTCAAAGGCACCGGCCGGGGGACGCCACGGCAGCGAGGCCAGAATGGGAACCCCCGTGGCCTTTCCGATCGCCGCGGGATTCATGCGCTCCGCAAGGCTCCTGCGGCCTGGCGAGATCCGGTTCACGACGATGCCGAGGATCTTCAAACCCCGCGCCCGCGCCGCCTCCACGGTCAGCGACGTGTGATTGATCGTCCCGAGCGTGTCGCGGGCGACGATGAGCAGCGGCAGGCGGAGACGCTTCGCGAGATCGGCGAACGTGAATCCATCCCGGATCGGGACGAGCAAACCTCCGGCGCCTTCGACGATCACGACCCGGTGACGCGCAATGAGGGCCCTGTAAGCCCGCTCGATGACGCGTAGATCGACGCGCTTTCCTTCAAGCTTCGCCGCGAGGTGCGGCGACAGCGGCGCCTTCAAATGGACGGGATTTACGAGCTCGAGCGGGTCGCCCGAACCCGAGGCCGCCATGAGAATGCGCGCGTCGTCCGTGCGGCCCGTCGCCACGGGTTTCATGACGCCGACGTCGACCCCGCGCCGTCGCAAAGCCGCGGCGAGCCCCGCCGCGACGAACGTCTTCCCCACGTCCGTGTCGGTCCCGGTCACAAGAAGCGAGCGCATCACTTTCAGCATCCTATGAAACCGCGCGCCGCCCGTCGCGGTATCCCCCTTGCTGCAAGGAGAAGTGAGATGCGCCTGAGATTGGCGATGGCGGCGATCCTGGCGGCCGGCGCCTCGGGATGCCTGGCGAACCTGCCGCCCGACCGCGACCCGGTCCACCTCCAGGTCCATTGGCGGGAGAGCGCCAAGTCGGCTTGCGAGGAAGCCACGCGGACCGGCCGGCCGATGCTCTTCCTGATGATCGGCGGCGACCTCACGGAACGCTGCTGAATCGGCGGCAACCGGCTCCGGAACGGAGCCATGAGCGATCCGCGGGTGATCGCGCTCGTCAACGAGCGGTTCCTGCCGGTGTGGATCAACGTGCGCGAGAGCCCATTCCCGGATGTGCCCGCAATGGACGGCGCGGTGGAGGAGTTCCACCTGGGTCCCGACCGTCGATTGACCGGCGGATTCAGCTACCAGTTTCACGCGCGCACCTACGCCGTTTCCCCGGACGGCCGGCGACTGCTCGCCGTGGCGAGGGGGACGACCCAGGCGAACTCGATGTTGAAACTGCTGACCGAGGCCCTGGCGGAAATGGATAAACCGCGGGAGTCGGGCAGTCAGTAGCGGGATGCGGGTTTTTCCCCTGATTCCTGATTCTTGATTCTTGATTCCGGGGCGTCACTCCTGTTCGCCGTCGGCGGATTCGGGCGCCTCGGCCTCCGCATCGGCCGCGGGCGCGGCGCCGCCCTCGGACGGGGCCTCCATCATCCATTCCTTGGGAATGCGCGCGGTGTTCTTGCAGTCGGGATAGCCGGGGCACGCGATGAACGGGCCGCGGCGGCTGTGGCGGATCACCATCGTCTTGCCGCACTTGTCGCAGATCTGCGACCACCCCTCGGGCACCCTCAGCCGCTTACGGCCGCGCGAAATCGGCCGCGTCCCCTTGCACTCGGGATATTTCGTGCAGGCGAGGAACCTTCCGAACCGGCCGGACTTCACCGTCATGGGCGCGCCGCAGCGGTCGCACTTCTCCCCCACCGCCTCCGCCGTCTGCAGCGGCTTCGTGCTCTTGCACTCGGGGTAGCCCGAGCAGGCAAGGAATTTCCCGTAGCGATTCCACTTGATGAGCATGGGCTTCCCGCACTTCTCGCACGCGACGGGGGGATCGGGCTCGTTCCCCTTGACGCTCTCCATGTCCTCCTTCGCCTTGTCCAGGTCGCCCGTGAAGACGTCCGTGAACTCGCGGAGGACCTCCACCCAGCTCTTCTCCCCCTCCTCGATCAGGTCGAGCTTCTTCTCGAGCTCCGCCGTGAAGCCCGTGTTCATGATGTCGTCGAAATGCTGGACGAGCTTGTCCGTGACGATCTCCCCGAGCTCCGTGGGGTGCAGGCGCCGGTCGAGCTGGTGGACGTAGCCCCGGTCCTGGATCGTCTGGATGATCGGAGCGTAGGTGCTCGGCCGGCCGATCCCGAATTTCTCCAGGGCCTTCACGAGGCTCGCCTCGCTGTACCGCGGCGGCGGCTCCGTGAAATGCTGGTCCGGCCGCAGCTCCCGGAGATCGAGCTTGTCGCCCTCCTCGAGCGGCGGGAGGATCTGCTCCTTCGAGGCGGTGAGCGCCTCGACGAGCGCCTTGTCGACGGTCCCGGCCGCCGCAATCCGCCGGATCTCGTCGACCGCGTCGGGCGTGGGGCGCAATCCGGCCGCCTTGATCCTCTGGAGGAGCGTCGCGGGGTCGAGCCCCTCCTTCTCCATGGCGCGGACTTCCTCGCCCCGGATCCACGGGCTCATGAGCTTCGTGTAGCCGTCGAAGACGAGCTCGCGGCCGCGCGCCGAGAAGAGCGTCCGTCCCGCGGTGATCTGCGCCTCGGTGTTCCGGTACTCGGCCGGGCGCATCTGGCTGGCCATGAACCGGCGCCAGATCAGGCGGTAGAGTTTGAACTGCTCCGGGCTCAGGTACGACTTGATCGATTCGGGCGTCCGGTCGGGCTCGGTCGGGCGGATCGCCTCGTGCGCCTCCTGCGCCGACTTGCCCGCCTTCTTCGTCTCGGGCGGTTTCTCCGGCAGGTACCGCTCGCCGAAGTTCTTCGCGATGTGTGCGCGGGCGGCGACCACCGCCTCGTTGGCGACGCGGAACGAGTCCGTGCGCATGTACGTGATGAGGCCGACCGACCCCTCGTCGCCGATTTCGACGCCTTCGTAGAGCTGCTGCGCGATGATCATCGTCCGCGTGGCGGAATAGTGCAGCCGGTTCGCGGACTGCTGCTGGAGCGTGCTCGTCGTGAAGGGAGGCGCCGGGGAATCGAACCGCTGCTTCTTCGCGACCGCGGTGACGGTCCAGGCCGCCGTCTTGAGCTCCTCCACGAGCGCCGAGGCCTCGTCCCCGGAGTGGACCTCCGCGTCCTTGCCGTCGATCTTCGACAGTTCCGCGGAGAAGACAGGCCCGCCCGACCGGGAGAGCCGGGCCTCGAGGGTCCAGTACTCAATCTTCTTGAAGGCGCGGATCTCGCGCTCGCGCTCGACGATCAGCCGCACGGCGACGGACTGGACGCGCCCGGCGGAGAGCCCGCGCCCGACTTTTTTCCAGAGGAGCGGCGAGAGCTTGTACCCCACGATCCGGTCGAGGAACCGTCGCGCCTGCTGGGCGTTGACGCGGTCCATCGAGATCTCGCCCGGCCGCTCGAAGGCCTCGAGGACGCCGCGCCTCGTGATCTCGTTGAAAGTCACCCGGCGCGCCTTGGAGTTCGGAATCTTCAGCGCCTCCTTGAGGTGCCACGCGATCGCCTCGCCCTCGCGGTCCGGGTCGGGCGCGAGGTAGACGATGTCGGCGGATTTCGTGGAGGCGCGGAGATCGGTGAGGACCTTCCCCTTGCCGCGGATCGTCTCGTAGGTGGGCGCGAAGTCGTGCTCGATGTCGATGCCGAAGACGCGCGCGGGCAGGTCCCGCACGTGGCCCATGCAGGCCTTCACGACGAACTTGGGACCGAGGATCTTGTTGAT
>DATHFI010000114.1:0-2840 GCA_035490275.1 Planctomycetota bacterium | reverse complement strand
GAGAGGATGCGCTTGCCCTTGACGCCCTCGGGGACGTCGCCCGAGACGATGCGGCGCGCGAGTCCCTCGACGATCGCGGTCTTGCCGACGCCGGGCTCGCCGATGAGGACCGGGTTGTTCTTGGTCCGGCGCGAGAGGATCTGCATGACGCGACGGATCTCGTCGTCGCGGCCGATGACGGGGTCGAGTTTCCCCTTTTCGGCCATCGCGGTGAGGTCGTGCGTGAATTTCTCGAGAGTCTTGTACTTTGATTCCGCGTCCTGGCTGTCGACCTTGTGGGCGCCGCGGAACTGGCGGACGGCGTCGAGGAGCCGCTTCCGTTCGAGGCCGAAGAGTCCGGCGAGCGCGAGGAGGAGGTGCTCGACGGAGACGAACTCGTCGCTGAGGGCTTTCGCCTCTTTTTCGGCGTCGAGGAGGACGCGGTTGAGGCGGCTCGAGAGCGAGATGCCTTCGGCCCCGCCCGAGAGGCTGGGGACCCGGTCGAGGTCGCGGTCGAGGCGCTCGCGGAGCGCGACGACGTCGGCGCCGATGCGTTCGAGGACGGGCTTGGTGAGGCCGTCCTCCTGGTCGAGGAGCGCGGTGAGGAGGTGCTCCGGCGCCATCTCCTGGTGGGATCGTTCCTGGGCCAGCGAGTGGGCGGCCTGGAGGGCCTCCTGTGCCTTGTGGGTGTATTTATCGAGTTTCATGGTTCTTGGAATCGCAAGGGCCGTGCCATCTATTTCCAAGCATGATATCGTAAACCGATAACTATCAATATGTTACGACACCGACAGTGGCCGCGAGATGGGGACTGCAAGAATGGCAGTGGCAGTGCCTGTTGTAGCTTCAGCGATCAGTCTCCATTCGTGACATCGTCGCCTTTGCCGCCTTCAGTCCAACTTGTACTTTCCCGGAAGAGCGGCCTGGAGCTCCTTCAACCCCGCGGTCGTAATTCCGGGACAATCATTCAAGTGAAGGCGGCGAAGGAGTTTCAGGCCCTTGAGATGCGGCAGCCCGGCATCCGTCACTTCCTTCAAGTAATCGAGGCTGAGTTCCTCGAGATTCGGAATCCTGCCGATCGCCACGAGTCCCGAGTCTCCGAGCGACGTGCATCCGAGAGTCAACGACCGCAGCGTGGTGAGCTTTTCGAGCTGGCCCCATCCGCGAACCGTGATGGCGTGACTGTGACTGAGCGTGAGAGTCTTGAGGGTATTTGACTTGGAAAGCGCCTCCAAGCCCGCGTCGGTCATCCCCTTGGAACCCCATAGGTGCAAGGTCTCCAAATTCTTGTGTTCCCCCAATCGCTTCAACGTGGCGTCCGTCAGCCCCTCGCACCACCATAGGCTGAGCTCCCTCAAGTCCGCAAGACGAGCGAGATGGGCGACCCCGGCGTCCGTGAGTTGAGACGTTGCGGTCAACCGGACCTTTTTTAGCCGCGTCATTCCGGAAAGGAGCCGAAGACATTCGTCGGTAGGCTCGCTATGACTGACGAGGTCGATTTCCTCAAGCGTTTTCAGCTTGGCCAGATGCTCGTAGGCGGACTCCGGTATCTTCGCCTGATCTCCCCACTCCAGGGACCGTAGACCGGTCAGCCGGATCAGTTCCGCGCATTCCTCCGGAAGCAAGTCCGATCCCCGAATCAGAATCGAGGACGTGGTCTCGGGAAGGGCCTTGATATCTCCCACGCTCCGGACCTCGACGGGCTCCTTCTTGTCGCGGTCGTCCTCTTCTTCCCCGTCCTTCACCCGCTTCAGGGTGCGTGACATCTGTCCAGTGCCCTTCTGCCATCCCCCACCGCCGCTTGCCCACATCGGCTCCCATGTGTCCGCCGACACGAATCCGGCGTCATCCTTCACCCCGCCCGTCTCGCTCGGATCGAGACCGCTCTGGACAAAGAACATGGTGGACGTGCCGGCCGTCTTCGAGCGATTGGCGAATTCGACCACGACATGGAATCCCCAATACGAAGTCTCGTCCCGGTGACTGACCTTGCCGAGGTTGTATACGATCCTGATCTCCGTAAGGATGGGAAAGTTCTCCGCCGCCTCCTTGCTGACCTTGTCCTCGATTGCGTATTGGAGAACCGTTCCGGCCGGGTAGGCCTTCGCGGCCAGGCCCGCGAATTCGGCGGCCGGGCGGGCAATCAACTCGACCACCGTCCCCTTGACGATCCACTTGGTCGCTTCCGTCTTCGAGGTCTGGGGGGCCAACTCGAGGCGAAGCCGCAGATCGTGCCGGAGACCCGACGGGGCGACGTAGGCGCCTTCTTTCGCTAGGTATTCGTTCACCTCGTGGAAGAACCTCTTCTTCTGGAGCGGAAAGCCCTGCCGGTCGAGCGATTTCGAAATGGCGTCGACGTCCTTCCCCTCGCAGGCGATCCGAAGCGCGTGCGTGGAATCCTGGAGCATCCGCTGGTAGGAATCGCCGGCTTCCTTCCGGATTCTCTCGAGGACGAGGGCAAGCGCGTCGACGTCACGATCAAGGGTGGCAAGGATCGCTTTCGCCCGGGCGGCGATTTCGCCGTCGGGATTGCGTGAAGCCTTTTCCAAGGCCGGCCGGCCAGCCTGTCCCTTCGCCAGTAGATCCCGTGTGGCCGCCTCGCGAACCGCGATGTCGGAGGCTCCCAGCTTCTGGATGAGCGCCTCCACGTCCTGAGATTCCTGCGGACCGGCGCCCAGGGCGAGGAGCGCCAGCCCCGCGATCAGAGGTCGATAATAGATGTGCATCAAGGGTCTCTGATATCAGGACGCGGCGAATCGCCAGGAGGATGATCGAATCGATCAGGCAAGGAGTGGTTCAGGATCGATCATCCGGCTTGAATCTCGAAGCTCGGAGCCCAGCTGGGCGCTGGGATCTGGACG
>DATHFI010000113.1:0-3012 GCA_035490275.1 Planctomycetota bacterium | reverse complement strand
ACTCGAGCTGGCAGGATTTCAAGTCGATCATGAAGACCAAGGCGGGCATGCAGGAAATCCAGCTCGACCGGATGGAGCGGTTCCTGACGGCGGTGGCCTGGGTGGACAAGAACGTGGTCAACCCGGTCCCCCTGAGCATGTCGGTCCTGGCCCACTATCCGGTGAAGTACGAGCGCGGCGACGAGGACAACGCGGTCTTCCGCCGCGGCCCCGGCAAGGACTTCGAGAACAAGGACCGCTCCAAGGACGAGCGGCTCGGCTGGCTGCCCGATTTCGGCGGCATGACGGGGCTCGGCGGCCTGACGACGAAGGTCTACGGCCTGGACGAGCTGAACCCGACCTACGTCGAGGTCGTCCATCGCGCCCCGGTCAACGTCAACACGGCCGAGGAGGCCGTCCTGATCGCCCTCCTGTCCGACCTGAAGGGCTTCTACCTCCTCGAGAAGCGCAGCGCCCATCCGTTCGGCGCGGACATCCCCGGCGCCTACGTTTACAACTACAACTATCCGGACATGCTCGCCGCCAACACGGACCTTCCGGACGGCAAGCAGAAGACCGCCTCGGTGGGCCGCGGTTGGTTCACCTGGGAGAACATGGGCCACACCTACAGCCGCCAGCCTTGGAAGGCGCGGGTGGAGGCGACCGAGTCGTACGAGTACTGGAAGTCGATGGGCGGCACCTCGGCCAGCACCGTCGCCTCGATGAACTTTGAGTCGGTGGCCGATCACGACGACATCGGCGAGCTGTGGATCACGCCGACGATCGCCGCGGGCGATTCGACCGGAACGGTCGCGGGCGGCATCTCCGCCAAGTCCATCGCCCAGGAGATGATCGCGTGCCGCGGACGGACCGGCCGGTATGCCGGCGCCGCTTTCGGCGGGCCCTTCAAGTCGTGGGCCCAGTTCTACGCCTTCTGCGACAACCTGGTCACCGTCCGCAAGGACGGCGGGGCCGGATTCGGCGTCCTTCGCGACGACCGCTTCACCCGTCCCGACGAGCGCCGCCAGGCCGAGCAGGCCATGGCGGACATGCTGAAGGCCAACTTCAACCCGAACTTCACCCCGAACGAGGTCAACCCGGATCACAACCTGTTCCTCATGGTCGACAAGACCGACCTCGTGGTGAATTCCACCGAGTTCTGCTTCCTCCCGACCGGCCTCTTCTCGATCTCTTCCGCGGGCCGCGTCCTCCGCGACATGCGGACGGGCCGGGAAGTCCGGAAGGACGCGAGGGACACGGGCGTCGGCCCCCAGGAGATCGTCGCCCAGTCGAGACTGGACGCGGTCGTGCTGGCGTACGAGAGCTATCGCGAGACGAGCCAGCGCCACTTCTACTTGGGCGATGCCACTCCGGCCGCCGACCCGAGCTACACGAACAACGCGCTGACCGTCGAGACGGGCCCCGAGCCGGACAACGGTCCGCTGCTCTACAACGAGCACCTGGGCCACGAGGCGCCCTTCCAGCGCCTGACCACGGAATTGGACGGCTACAACGGCGACACCGCAGCCCGCGGCGAAGTGATGTCGGGCTGGGGTTACGAGGCTTCCGGCTACATGAGCCTGCCCACGCGGGGCGGCTCGCAGTCGGTGAAGCGCAAGGGCGACATCCAGAAGCCGGTCCTGGGATTTCCCCTGACGCAGTGGGACACGGTTTCGGGGCTCACCCTGAACCCGCTGCTCCGCGGATCCTTCCGCCTGAACGACACCCTCGACTATTCCAAGGCGGCGCAAGTCCTGCAGCAGCCGGTGTACATGGTCAACGTCGCCTCCACGGTCCTGAGCAAGGCGGGCAGCGACCCCGCGCAGGGCTGGATCAGCGAGTACGTTTACAACCCCGCGACGTGCAGCGGCCAGGTGGTCCGCCGCCGGATCGGCGGCTCGCTGGGCTCTCCGCTCATCGAGCAGGCCTCCGACTTCCCCGATCCGGGTGAAGAGCAGGCCCAGGCCGGCACCCCGATGCTGTCGCCCTACGACGCCACGGACGCGTCCCGTTATCGCCTCGTCCGTTCCGTTCGCCTGCCGCTCTCTTCGCACGCGCCGGGAGCCACGGCCGGGACGGTCTCCGACCCCGTCAGCGGGGGGACCCAGTCCCTGCCGCGGATGGTCAAGGCCGCGCCCTCGGACCTCCGCGTGGACGGTTACTACAGCGAACGCCACTCGGGCCTCGCGTACTGGATCGAGGAACCCAAGACGGCCGCCGACGAGTCCTTCAAGACCGCCAGCGGCACGGCCGCCTTCTGGTTCAAGCCGAGCTTTGATCCCGGCTACACCGGCAAGGTCCGGTCGATCGCCAGCGTTTCCCAGTACCATCGGAAGAACTTCTACTACCGGAATCCGTCGCCCTTCACCCTCTACTTCATGCCGGCGTTCGCGAGCAGCGCGAACCCGAGCGTGACGTTCGAGCCGGGCGGCGTCGCCAATTCCAACGGGAAGTCGTTCACCGTGTCGAACCAGGCCTTCGGTTATCTCCCCGTCACGGGAGGCACCGCGATCAGCCCGGCCTACGAAGGGCTGACGGCCATCCAGCGCGCGTCGCTGGTCTTCCAGATTTCCTACAGCTCGTTCGATGGCAGCGGATGGGGCTTCGAATACCAGGCGGCCAATGCGAACCAGGCGGACAAGAAGAGCCCCCTCAGCCCGGGCCGGTGGAGCGAGATGGAGCGGTACTGGGCCACCTCCACCATGAACGACAAGGCCATCGACATGCCTGAAAAGGACACGAACGGCCTTCGCGCGCACCACTGGACCCACCTCGCGATGTCGTGGAAACTCGATCGCACGAATGCCGCCGGCTCGAACGCCTGGCTGAAAGTCCTGGTGAACGGGCTCGCGATCTACGGCGACGGGTCCCCCACGGGTTACACCGCGGGGTTCGCCCCCACCCAGAGCGGCTTCGTCGATGCCTCGGCCGCCGCGGCCCAGGATCGGAAGCCCCGGTTCAGCGATCAGGATTTCTTCGACCACAGCCCGAGCAACGACACCGGCGGCACCGACGAGCGGTGGCATTTCGCCG
>DATHFI010000112.1:0-4932 GCA_035490275.1 Planctomycetota bacterium | reverse complement strand
CCGGAGAATCCTGGCGGAGGGCTTGTGCTCCCCGGCCAAGGTCCGCGTCCTGGGCCAGGGAACGGTCAACGGGGTGGACGCCGCGAATCTCTTCGTCCCCGGCCCCGAACAGGTCCGTGACGCGACGGAAGTCCGCCGGCTGCTCGGGATTCCTTCAGGAGCCCCGGTCATCGGGTACGTGGGACGCATCGTTCGGGACAAGGGGGTGTCCGAGCTGGTCCAGGCGTGGACCGCGCTTCGAGCGGAGTTCCCGAAGGCCCATCTCCTGGTGGCCGGGCACTTCGAGCCCCAGGATCCGGTTCCGGCCGAGGCCGAGAAAATACTGCGGTCCGACGAGAGGATCCATCTTGCCGGGCTGGTGGAATCCATGCCCGGGATGTACGCCGCGATGGACGTCGTGGCGCTCCCGACGTACCGGGAGGGATTCCCCCAGGTTCCGCTGGAGGCCGGGGCGATGGAGCGTCCCGTGGTCGCCACCCGTGTCACGGGGTGCGTCGATGCGATCGTGGATGGCGTCACCGGGACCCTGGTCCCCGCGGGGGACGCGCGAGCCCTTGAGGATGGCCTCCGCGCCTATCTCAGAGACCCGGCGCTTCGTCGGACCCATGGCCGCGCGGCCCGCGCGCGCGTCCTCCGGGAGTTCCGTCCCGAATCGCTGTGGCGCGCCACGGAGCGCGAGTACCGGGCGCCGCTCCGGTCGGCGGCGCCCTCGGCCCCGGAATCGACCTCCCCACGGGCCCTGTCATCGCGCCCCGTCGAACTCCTGATCAAGCGGGTCCTGGATATCTCCGGGGCGCTCGCGGGACTCCTGATCCTGGCGCCTTTGCTCGGACTGATCGCCCTGGCCACCTGGCTGACCTTGGGTCGCCCCATCTTCTTTCGCCAGGTCCGTCCGGGCTTGAAGGGAAAGCCCTTCGCCCCCATAAAGTTCCGGACCATGCGGTCGGGTCCTGAACATGACGACGTGAGGATGACCCGCTTGGGCCGCTTCCTCCGATACTCCAGCCTCGACGAGCTGCCCCAGCTGTGGAACGTTCTGCGGGGAGACATGAGCTTGGTGGGGCCCCGGCCCCTTCTCATGGATTATCTCCCGCTCTACTCGCCCCGGCAGGCCCGTCGGCACGACATGAGACCCGGCGTCACCGGCTGGTGCCAGGTCAACGGGCGGAACAGCCTGGCGTGGGATCGAAAGTTCGAGCTCGACGTCTGGTACGTGGAGCATTGGTCGCTGCTGCTCGATCTCAAGATCCTGCTCAAGACCGCCGTCCGGGTTGTCCGGAAGTCCGGGGTCGACGGTCCCGGGAATCGCCTCTGGCCGGGATTCATGGGAGGCGGCCCCGTATTCCCCGGAGCGGATGCGGGTTCCTTCGCTAGAAGCAACCGATGAAAGAACATTCCGCCATCAACGGTGGGCCGAAATCGCAATCCCGGCCCGAAGCCCGGGAAGGCTCGGGATCCGCGGAACTGCATGTCGCTTTCCTCGACCCCGCCGAAAGCGCGGGAATGAAAGCCTGGCTCGATCTCTGGGAGAGCTGGCCGGGGCGCGAGGTGACCGCGCATCCGGACTTCGTGAGCCTTTTCGCCCGGCCGGGGGATCAAGTCGTCTGCGCGACCGCGCGAACCGCGACGGGGGGCGTCCTCTATCCCGTCATTGTCCGGCCGATCGCCTCGGAACCCTGGGCTTCCCGCGACATCCGCGGCTGCGACCTGACCACCGCGTACGGGTACGGGGGACCCTTCGCGTGGAACGTCGGTGAGGACGAGGCGCGGAGTTTCTGGCGCCGATTCGACTCCTGGGCGACGGGTCTTCGGGCGGTCACCTCCTTCGCGCGGCTGTCGCTCTTTCCCGAACAGCTCCTGCCGCTCCAGGGGGAGGTGCAGGACCGGGGTCCGAACGTGGTCCGCAGCCTGAACCTGTCGGACGACGAGCTCTGGAGCGATTACGAAAGCAAGGTCCGGAAAAACGTCAAGCGCGCCCGGCAGGAAGGAGTCGTCATCCGCTTCGACCCCCAGGGCCTGCGGTTGGATGATTTCGTTTCCGTCTACGAGTCGACCATGAAAAGGAGAGACGCCCTCAGCCAGTACTTTTTCCCGCGCAGTTTCTTCGAATCGATCATTTCGGACCTGCCCGGTCAGTTCGTCTTCGTTCACGCGATCGCGGGCGACAAGGTGGTTTCCTCGGAACTCGTGCTCCTCTCGGAGGAGCACGCCTATTTCTACCTGGGCGGGACGCTGGCGGAAGCTTACCACCTGAGGCCCAACGATCTTCTCCAGCACGAGATGTTCCGCTACTGTCGCGACGCGGGCCTGAAATGGTGCGTCCTCGGGGGAGGGTACCGGCCCGACGACGGAGTGCTCCGGTTCAAACGCTCCTTCGCCCCCGGCGGGGAGCTGCCCTTCCGCGTCGGGGTGAAGGTCTACGACGCGGAGGAATGCTCCAGGCTCGTGGAACGCCGCCGGGCGTGGGAGCGCGCGGAGGGTCGGGAGTGGACTCCCGCACCCGATTTCTTTCCGACCTATCGAAGCTGACGCACTGGGAGGCCGATCGATATGAGCCGCCTGTATCTCTCGCCGCCGCACATGGAAGGGAACGAGCTGCCCTTGGTCTTGGACGCCTTTGCCACGAACTGGATCGCCCCGCTCGGACCGCAGGTCGACGCTTTCGAGCGCGAGTTCTGCGGGCAGGTGGGGGTTCCCCACGCCGCGGCCCTCTCGAGCGGGACGGCGGCGCTCCACCTGGCGATGAGGCTCGCCGGCGTCCGGAGTGGCGACGAAGTGCTCTGTTCCACGCTCACCTTTGTTGCGAGCGCCAACCCGATCCTATACGAAGGCGCGTCGCCCGTTTTCGTCGATTCCGAGGCGACCACTTGGAACATGGATCCGTCCCTCCTGGCTGAAGAGCTCGACCGGAGCGCCCGGCGCGGGACCCGGCCCCGCGCGGTGGTCCTGGTTCATCTCTACGGGCAGAGCGCCGACGTCGATCCGGTCCGGGCCGCCTGCGAACGCCACGGCGTGGCGCTCATCGAGGATGCGGCGGAGGCGCTGGGGGCGACGTACAAGGGGGCTTCGCCGGGAACGATGGGCCGGATGGGGATCTTCTCCTTCAACGGGAACAAGATCATCACCACGTCGGGCGGCGGCATGCTCGTCTCGAGCGACCCCGACCTCATCCAGCAGGCCCGCTTCCTCGCCAGCCAGTCGCGCGACCCGGCGGCCCACTACGAGCATTCCCACCTGGGATTCAACTACCGGATGAGCAACGTCCTCGCGGCGATCGGCCGCGGGCAGCTCCAGGCGCTTCCCGACCGCGTCAGCCGGCGCCGGCGGAATTTCGATTTCTACAAGAGGGCGCTGGAGCATGCCCCGGGAATCACGTTCATGCCGGAGGCGCCGTACGGCCGTTCAACCCGGTGGCTCACCGTCATCCAGGTCGATCCCGAGGAATTCGGCGCGAACCGGGAGGAAATCCGCCTGGCCCTGGAGGCCCGGGACATCGAGTCCCGTCCGGTGTGGAAACCGATGCACCTTCAGCCGCTGTTCCTTACCGCCCGGCGCGTCGGGGGAGGAGTCGCCGAACGGCTGTTCGATCGGGGTCTCTGCCTTCCCAGCGGGTCGCAAATGACGGAAGACGATCTCAGCCGGGTGGTCGAGGCGTTCCTGGCGTGCGGCCGGCGGGAGCGGAGGCTCCCGAAACTGACGGGAGCGGGGCGTCGCCCATGAATCGAGATTTCCGCGGACAAGGCGCGGTGGAGTAACCGACCGAGGGTGACTCGGAGTGCACGGGCCAGGGACCAGGAGGAGGTCGCCCTTGCGGGTTCAACGGGTCGAGGGGATCCTGTTTTTCGGAATCCATGATCTCGGTGCGCCGGAATGGCCGGGATCCCCATGAATGTCCTGATCAGCGCCGCGGGGAGGCGGGTGCGGCTCGTCCAGCTCTTCAAGGATGCGCTGGCGCGCCTGGGTCTTTCCTCCAAGGTCTACGCCTGCGACAGCAGCCCGCTGTCGGCCGCGCTGTACGCGGCGGACGGCCATTTCCTGGTCCCCCCCGCCTGCGATTCGCAGCACATCCCGTTTCTCCTGGGGGTGTGCGCCGACCGCAAGATCGGACTCGTGGTTTCGGTCAACGACGCCGAGCTCGTCCACTACGCGGAGGCGCGCGACCGGTTCGAGGAGCAGGGGACGTACATCGCGATCCCGCACGCGGACGCCGTCCGCGTGAGCCGCGACAAGCACAAGACCCACGCGTGGTTTCTCGAGAACGACTTCCCCGTGCCGCGCCGGTGGTCGCTTGACCCGCTGCCGCCGCTGGCGGAGCTTCCCCTGCCGATCATCGTCAAGCCCGCCCGCGGCAGCGCGGGCATCGGCGTCCAGCTCGTCCGGAAGCGCGAGGACCTGGAGGAGGCCCTCCGCGCCACGGAGGATCCGGTGATCGAGGAGTGGCAGACGGGCCGGGAGTTCACGGTCAACGTGCTCGCCTCGCGCGACGGCCAGCTCGTCGGCGCGGTCCCGCACCTGCGGCTGGAGGTGCGCGGCGGCGAGGTCTCGAAAGGCCGCACGTTCCGGCACGCCGGGCTCGACAAGCTCGCGCGCCGGCTCGTGGAGCGACTGCCCGGCTGCCGGGGCCCGCTCAACTTCCAGGGATTCCTCGACGCGACGGGCGACGTCCGCCTCACGGAAATCAACCCCCGCTTCGGCGGGGGCTATCCCCTGGCGCACGCGGCCGGCGCGCCCTTCACCGACTGGCTCCTCATGGAACAGCTCGGGAGGCCCATCCCCCGCGGGTTCGCGGGCTGGCAGTCCGACATCGTCATGATGCGCTACGACCAGGAGATCGTCGGCCGCCAGGTCGCGCCCGACCGCATCAAGCTCCTATGAGCCGACTCGTCGTTTTCGATCTCGACGACACGCTCTACTTGGAGCGCGATTTCGTCC
>DATHFI010000111.1:0-3723 GCA_035490275.1 Planctomycetota bacterium | reverse complement strand
CCGCAGGCGCGCCTCAGCGGCCTGGATCCGCGCGTGAGCGGACCCCACTTGCGGATTGTGCTCGAGCGCGATCGCGAGGCCCCGGTCCAGTGTCAGGGTGGATCCGGCCGCGAGGCCCAGCTCCGCCGCCGTCGCCGTCCGCTCGCCGGGCGCCGCGGAAGCGGGGTCCTGCGCCCGCCGGGCCTCCCCGATCGCCGAGCAGGCGGCGAGGAGCGCGACCGGCATCACGACCAGGGCGCGGAATCTCGTGGAAGTCTTCATCTTCACCTTCCGACACTCTAGAACCCGCGGGGGTTCGCAGACAATCCCGAATTGGTTCGGTTCACCCATATTCGAGAACGTCCGCAAGTCCGCCACCCGTGAAGTTTGGAATATTACGGGGCGCCGACTCGCGCGTCGTTGGGCGCCACCGCCCTTGGTGAATCCAGGGTGATGGGGGGTGAGGCCATCACGCCGCTTGATGACTACTAAATCGAAGTCGGCCGGATCGGGACGACGCGCCCCGTGTTGCCATCCACGCGGACGCGCTCGCCTTCCTTCAGAAGCCGGGTGGCGCCCGGCACGCCGAAGACGCCGGGGATCCCGAGCTCGCGGGTGATCACGGCCGCGTGGCACATCTCGCCGCCCACCTCCATGACGACGGCCGCCGCCGAGGAAAAGAGAGGGGTCCACGCCGGATCGGCGAACCGCATCACCAGGACGTCGCCGGGTCGGACGCGCCTGGGATCGGGTTGGTCCAGGATTCGGACGGGACCCTCGGCGATCCCCCCGCCGACCCCCGCGCCGCGGAGGGACCCGTCCGGATTCATGCCGGAAGCGGCATATTCCGGATCATCCACCGGCACCCCGTCGGATCGCAGGAAGTCCGGGGGCTCCTTCCGGCGGAATTCCTCCAGGTCTTCACGGCGACGCTCCACCCGGCGTCGCGCCTCCTCGGCGGTCAGTCCGACGCCGCGGGCGAGCGCTTCCAATTCCTCGATCTCGAGATGGAAGACATCCTCCGTGGACTTGAAGACCATGCGCTCCACGAGCCTCCGGCCCAATTTGAGTGCGGCCCGGCGGGCGCGGAGCATCCCCGCCATGATGTGGTGCTTGGGCGCCTCCCGGAGCGGGAGGAGCTCCGGCACCGCCCGGGCCAGGAACCGCATCAGGGGACGCCGCCAGACGGGCGAACGAGCCACGGCGTCGTCGATCCACGCCCGCCGCTCGGACCGGAGACGGCGCGTGCGATCGGTCACGGTCTCGGCGCCCGGCGCCAAGAGGCGCGATCGCACGAGATCCACGATCATCCCCGGTTCCTCGACCCAACGCGGCACGGCCAGGTCGATCTCCTTCGGGGCCCGGTGACCGAATCGCGAAAGGAACTGATCCAGGGACTGGAGCCATCCCGCGGCGGCGGCATCCCGCGTCGCGGAAGACCGCAGCGAACGGAGTATTTCACCGGCCGTCCCCGAGGAGAACCGGCCGTCGAGCGGCCGCGCCTCCGCGACCAGCCGGTCGAGAGCGAGCGAGATCATCAGGGTATGCGTTCCCTCCCCGGCCGCGGCCAGGCGCCGCTTCGCCTCCGGCCAGCCCCGGAAGAAACCGTCCGCCGCGACGCTCAGCGATCCCGCGATCGCGAACAGGAGGCCGTCTTCCTCCAGGACCCTCGATTCCGGAAGATCGAACATGAGGATCTCGCGGATCAGCCCCAGGTCGTCCAGGTCGGCCACGGGGGGCCGCGTCGCGAGCCGATCGTCGGCCCGGGCGAGCGATCGGAGGGCCTCGCGGGGACGGAAGAGCTTGGGAATTTTCGTCACGAGGCGCCACGCCATCTGGAGCCGTGCCCGCATCTTCCCCACGGGTCCCCAGCGAATCCGGCGCGGCCGGAGGATGCCGTCCGCGATGAGCCGGGCGGTCGTCCGCCCCGCACGGGCGTCGATTCCGGAAAGCGCCTGCGGGAGGATGCGGCCCAGGATGGGCGAGGCGTGAAGCGCGTTCATGTTGAAGCAGATCCGGCCGTCCACGAGGTCGGCCGGAGAAGCCTGCGGAAAAAGGGAGGAACTTCCGGGCACACCCATGAACTCCCGGGTGAAAATGGGAACGAGACTGTGCCGCATCAACGACCAGGTCAGGCGTGGGATTGGATCGGGCAGCGACTCGCGCAGATTCCAGGTCGACCACACGGTGACCGGCCCATCGTCCTGACCGGGTGCAGAGCGAAGGACCTCGGGCGGCTTCCACGGCGCCCCGGTCGTGATGGGCCGGGCTTGCAGCCACCAGGCCGAACCGTCCTGGCCGAGGGCCCATTCGAGATCCAGATCCCGCTTCCACCGCTCCGCGAGGACTCTTCCGGCCGCCGAGATGTCGCGGGCCTCCGTTTCGGAGAGCACCGGCGTGACCGCCGCTTCGCGGCGAGCCTCGATCGTCCCGAATCCGGTGCGGTAGATCCGCCAGCGCTCGGGAGCGGCGCGCCCGGAGACGAGCGACTCTCCGAGGCCCGCGACAGCCTCGAGGACCGACGCCGGATCGCGGCCGACCGGGTCGCGGGTGAAGAGAACCCCCGCCGCTCGGGGTGAGATCATCCGCTGGAAGACAACCCCGACCGGAACAGGCCCGGAGCCTCCCGCGTAGCTCCGCACCCGATCGGAGGCGCCCGACGCGATCGTCCTGGCGGCGGCGGCCAGCGCGGCCGGAACGTCGCGCACGTCGAGGGTCGTCTCGAAGAGACCGGCGAACGACCGTCGCTCGGAATCCTCGCCGAGGGCCGAGGACCGCACCGCGATGGGTCCGCCCGCCAGGAGCTCCGCGCACCGGCGCTCGAGCCCGGCCCTCGCCTCGGCCGGCCACCGGTCCGGTGACTCGGTGACCGCGGCGAGCGCGAACCCCTCGGGCGTGCGGTACCCTTCGCGCCGGAGCCGGGCCAGGCCGAGAGCCTTGCCGCCGAATCGGGCCGATTCCGCGTCCCCCGGATCCAGCGCGGAGAGTTCGATGAAGGTCGGAAAATTATTTTTCACCCGTTGAATAATACTCGGAGCGGCGTACATAGTTACCAAGGGACGAATTGAGTCCTGCGGCGGCGTTGTATTATGATGGGACCTCGAAGCATCCAAGGAGGCCGATTGTCGACTCTCGGACGGTCCGCCGCGGCGATCCTGTTCGCCGTGGCCCTGCTCGGCGGCTGCGGACGCAGCAGCGGAGGAGGAGGAGGCGGCGGCAACTATGTCGTCCCGCTTCCGCCCCCGCCCACGTCGCTCGCCGTCGACGTGGACGTCGATACGAACCGGAACGGCGTGGTGGAAGTTTCGGCGGACGAGACGGGCGAGGAGACCTGGTCCACGACGCGCGGCGCGGTTTTCTACTACAACATCGACGACGACGACAACAACAACGCCGAGGACTACATCGACTCCGCCGTCAACGGCTCGACGGACGCGCTGGACCTGGCCCGCATCGTCATCCGCCAGATCGCCGGCGCCCCGACCGACGCGACGGCCACGTTCACCGTTTCCAGCGTGGCCCAGGGCCGCTTCCGCATTTTCCTAAATTCGGGCGGGTCGTGGTCCCCCCTCTACCTCACCGGCGCCTCGTTCACCGTCCCCATCGCCAACATCATCGCGGGCGACGTCGAGCTCGGAATCGAGGCCCACGAGCGCATGTCGCCCTCCTGGGACGGCCGGGTGACGCTCGTCCTCGACGTCAGCGATTCGGGCGGGACGATCCTGGGCACCGACACCGTCCTCC
>DATHFI010000110.1:0-2006 GCA_035490275.1 Planctomycetota bacterium | reverse complement strand
GGAAACGACTACGGCTGGCCCGCACTCCCAGTAACCGGTGGGCCACCACGGACTCCGCGCGGCCCCTGATGGCGAGCGGTCCCAGGGAATCGAGCCGAGCGTAGCCCTCCACGAGCCGCGCGGTGTCGTCGCTGATCAGGATGTCACCGGGGTCGGCGAGGACCTGTAGTCGAGCGGCGAGGTGGGTGGTGTCACCGACCGCCGTGTAGTCCATCCGGAGATCGTCCCCGATGCGGCCGACGACGACGAGCCCGCTGTGGAGTCCCATCCGTACGCGCAGGGCGGCGCCCTCGCGCGTCGCGGGGAGCTCGTTGAAGGCCCGCAGCGCGTCGCGGATTCCCAGCGCGGCATAGATGGCCCGCAACGCGTGCTGCTCGAGGGCGACCGGCGCGCCGAAGAGCGCCATCAATCCATCGCCGAGAAACTGGTTGACGGTTCCTTCGTAACGGTGGACGGCCTCCGCCATCAGCCGGAGGGCCTGGTCCATGATCTCGTGCATCCCTTCGGGGCCGAGCTGTTCCGCCAGTCGGTAGGATTCGACGACGTCGCAGAACAGGACGGTGACCCGTTTCCGCTCGCCCTCCAGGGCGCTCCGGGTGGTCAGGACGCGTTCGGCGAGATGCTTCGGCGTGTAGGCCTCGGGTCCGCCGCCGGACGGAGGAGCACCCAGGGGAGCACCGCAGCCACCGCAGAAATGGTCGAGGGGCTTGTTGACGAAACCGCAGCGGGCACAACTATGCAGAAGAGCCTCACCACACGCGGAGCAAAACAGCCGCCCAGAATCGTTCTCTACACCGCATCGCCCGCAGATCATGGCGATACACGAACTCCATATCCCATGAGGAAATGAGGATAGCGCTCCGGTCATCCGGCGTCAACACGACACGAGCGTACCGACCCGCCGGTTTGCGCTTGACAAGCACCTGAATCGGACTAGGCTCGTCCCGAGCCGGGAATCTGTGGCCGCTCACCCCAACCCCTTCGTACGAGAAGGAGGTCCGCCATGGCCCACTACCTCAGCGACGAGGAGCTCACACGGACAGCGCCGGCCGAGGTCGCCGCGTTCGCCTCTCCCGTCCCCACCCAGATCGTGTCCAACGGCGAGTTCAACCCGCTGCCCCAGACGCGCGAGCAGCAGCGGGTGGAGGCCCGCATCAAGGAGCTCGCCGACGATCTCGGCCCCCGACACGGGATGAACCGGCGTCAGTTCCTGGCGTCGAGTGCCGGGATGGCGGCCGCCTTCCTCGCCATGAACGAGGTCTTCGGCCCGGTCTTCGACGTCAGCGCCGCCGAGGCCCAGACGCCGGGCGCGGCGAACCAGCGGGCCGGCGCGCTCTCCAAGCAGTTCATCATCGACGCCCAGACCCACTTCGTGCGCGACGACTTCAACCAGGCCGGCCTGCTCGACCTCGCCAAGTACGCCAAGCAGAACTGGAACCCCGCCCTCTGGGGCGAGAACACGCTGGCCCGCTACAAGTTCGAGAACTACATCAAGGAGATCTTCGTGGACAGCGACACGAAGGTGGCGCTCCTCTCGGGGGCCCCCTTCGACGACGAGACGTGGGATCTCCTGAGCAACGATCAGATCGCGATGGCGCGCAAATCGATCAACAAGATCAGCGGCTCGCGCCGCCTCCTCGGGCATTCGGTGTTCACGCCCAAGCGCACGGGCTGGCTGGACGAGGTGGACCGTTGCATCGCCACCGTCAAGCCCGATTCCTGGAAGGGCTACACCATCGAGGATCCGCTGTTCCCCTCCAAGCAGCAGTCCTACTGGCGGCTCGACGACGACAAGCTGATGTACCCATTCTACGAGAAGATCAGCAAGTCCGGCATCAACACGGTCTGCATCCACAAGGGCCTGTTGCCCGCCGACTACGAGAAGTCGTGGCCGGGCGTCTGGGAGTACAACACGGTCTGGGACGTCGGCAAGGCGGCCAAGGACTGGCCGAAGCTCAACTTCGTGATCTATCACGGGGCGCTCCGGCCGTTCCTGGAGAAGCCCG
>DATHFI010000109.1:0-4523 GCA_035490275.1 Planctomycetota bacterium | reverse complement strand
GGGCACATCCGCCGGGCCCGGCGAATCTATCAGGAGCGGCAAGGCGCCATGGTCGCCGCGCTCCGGAACGTCCTGGGCGAGGCGCTTTCATTCGACGTTCCGGCTGGAGGCACTACCATCTGGGCCCGGGTGGCGGCGGGTATTGATCCGGCGGACTGGGCGGCCCGCGCCGCTGAGCGGGGAGTTCTCATAAGGCCCGGCGTTTTCTTTGCCGTGGATGGCCGGTCCCGTCCCTTCGTTCGGCTCGGTTACGCGGGCCTGAATGAGAAGGAGTTGCGGGAGGCCTTGAAACGACTGGTGGAGGCTCTACCGTCGAACAAGAAAGCCCGGCGCGCGCCTCGGAGTCGGTAACTGCGCCAAGGCCGGGTTTTCTTCTCGTCGATCCCTTCAGGCGGCGGTACGCGCCCGGCGGATCCGCGATGCCCCGAGAAGCGCCAGCAAGCCCAGGATCGCGAGCGCCAGTGGACCGCGGGTCGCCGGCGCGGCGATGGTGCAGTCGCCGGCGCCGTGATCGACGAGGTCATCCATGACCACCTTGAAGGACAGCGGATCGCTCCATTCGGAAATCGAGTTGAGGTGCGCGGGATCCCGGCCCCGCAGGCGCCACGAGTAGGGTTGTTTCGGATCGCTCAAGGGCAACTCGATGGAAGTCGACGTCCCGGTCAGATCGACAAGACTATGGAGCGTAGTCTGGAACGTCGGGTCGAGGGAGACATCGAGGTCGTATTTGGCCCCCGCAATCGCCTGGCCGTCCCGGGTCAGCGTCGACCACTCGAAGCGCACCGGCCCGCCCCCGGGGTCGCCGAACGACACTTCCGACGAAGGAGAGATCCCCCTCGGCTTGTCGGGCGACGGGACGTCTCCGATCGTGTAATCCGTCACGAACGTCGGATTGGCGGTAACCAACGTCAAGGAATCCGTGCGTCCCCGGTCGTCCAGGGTGAGCCGCACCCAGACCCACCGAGCCGTCCCCGCGACCGCGATCCCGGTCCCGAGCGGGAAGGGGTCCACGACCTGTTCGGCTCCGAAGACGGGGTTCGCGGCGGTCGCCAGCCGGTACTGCAGCCTCACCTTGCCCCCCGAGGGTGCGGTCCCGTGGATCCGGATTCCCTGCACGGGGCGATCGGCGCCGAAGTCCACCAGGTGCGAGTATTCTCCCTTCAAAAGGGGGAGCACCTGCGCCGCGTTGGCCGTGTCCGGCTGGGGGGTGTTGATCAGCACTTCGCTTCGCCAGAGGGGAGAGCCGGTGGAATACGCATAGCCCCCCGTGGTGATCACCGCACCCTCCGCGACGACGATTCCCATCGCGTACATTCCCGGCGATATGGGAAGGGCCACCGTATCCGTCCACGCCCCGATCGTCCCGTTCGCGGCGATGGGAGCTACGACCGAATTGGGCAAGGCATAGGGGCTTCCGTCGAAGCCTCCGAACGAGTAGAGATGGCCGGCGAGAGCCACCACGCCGATCTTGGCCCTGCCGGAAGGCAGCGGCGTCGTGGTCGTCCACTGGCCCAGCGTCCCATTCGTCCCGATCGGCGCGACGTACACCTCGGTGAGCTGCGGCACCCCGGCCGCGAACGAAGCGGATCCGCCGGCGACGTACATGAAATCGTTGAACGCCGCCGCCCCGTGGGAATGGCGCCCGCTCGGAATCGGCGTAGTGGAGGTCCAGGATCCGAGCGTCCCGTCCGCGTTGACGCGCGCGACGATCGCGTCGGCCAGATAGGAGGAGGATGCGTCCAGGCCCCCGATGACATAGATGAACCCATTGTGTACAACCGCCGAGTGGCCGTTTCGGGGCGACGGCAGCGCCGTGGTCGTTGACCACGCCCCGACGGTCCCGTCGGCGTTGAGGACCGCCATGCGGACGGTCGCGGAGGTGGTGGGCCCGACGTCGACCCCGCCGAGGACATAGACATACCCGTTGTAGGCGACGGACGCGTGCCAGCGGTTGGCGACCGGCAAGGACTGGGTCGGGTTCCACGAACCGACGGTTCCATTGGTCACGGGCGCATAGTAGACGTCCGCCAGGAAGGGGCCGGTCGAAATGCCTCCTCCAAAGGTGTACACGTAGCCGTTGTGGTACACGGACGAATGATAGATCTGGGGCGTCGACAACGCCGTGCCCTGTGAAAAGGCGCCCAAGGGCCCGGCATTCAAGGCGGTCCTGGTGATTTGGTTCCCGCTGATGCTCACGAGCCCTTCCTGGTTCCCGTTCTGGAAATCCGCGGTGGTCGTGAACGTCACCTCCTGCCGCCCATACGCAGGCAGGGCCGCGACCGGTATCAGGAAGGCGAACAGAAGGGGGGAAGCGGCGCGGATCCTGCTCATGACGCCACCTTTCAAGAAAGGTTCACTCGAACCGCCGGGAGGCCGGAATCGGAGGGGAGCGGGATCGGCGATGGGTACATGGTGAAGTGCACGATCCACACTCCTGCAATTCGTGGACCCCACCACCAAACCCTACCTTTGCTTACGATGTTCTAGAGAAAGGGTTACATGCCGACGGATTCAGCTCTACGTTGCGGGCCCGGGTGGCCCCCAGCATGCGGGCCGACCAGACGAACAGGAGGGGGACGGAATGCAGGATCAGCCGGACGGCATTCCCCTCCATGGCGGCCCTCGCGCCCTGGGCGGGCATGAGCGTCCAGACCCCGACGTACATCGCCAGTATTCCCAGCCCACCCCACGCGAGAAGCGACTCGTGATTCTTCGGCCTCGGAAAGCGCAGGATAAGGAGCGCCAGAACCGCGGGCCACATCAGGGACCACTTCTGAACTTTCGCAAGATTCCAGCCGAGCCAGTACACGACGCCCGGGATCCGCAAGGCGTCGAACCCGGTCGCGGCCGTGAGCAGTTCCGGATCCGGGACGAACGATTGTCGGATCCAGAACCAGAGCGCCAGCGCCGGAAGACCCACCGCGGGAATAGCCGCGGCCCGCAGAGCTCCGACCGGACCCCGTGCGGCGGCCCCGAAGATCGGAAAGAGAACCAAGGCGAGCACCGCGAAGGCGGCCCCCTCGTCCTTCGACTGGCCCGCGCAGGCCAGCGCGACGGCCGAGAGAATCGCCGATCCAATCTCGGGCCTTTCCAGCCATCGACGCGCCTGGATGAGGCCGATCAGAATGAAAATCGCCAGCGGATAGTCGCAGTACCCGTCAGCGATTCCGGTCGCCGGTCGCGTGAAGGCGGGAATCCAGGCGTAGAGAGCTGTCATCCAGGAGGCGAGGGGCCCCGGGAGTCGCTCGCGCAGCTCGGCCGACACGACGGCGAGCGAAGCCAGGAAGAAGATCGCGAGGCTGATCCGGATAGGCCGTTCGGAATAGGAACCCGTCGCCGAGTAGATCCACGCGTAGGTCGAGGGCAAGAGGAGCGGATATCCCGCATGTCGATGGGGTCGGACCTCCGAAGTGAAATCGGGATTCCGAAATGTTCCCGCGCGCTCGATCGACCTGGCCTTCAGGCCCCAGAACTCGGCGCCGTCCCCTTGAAGGTGATCGCTGGAGATCGCGGCTAGAAAAACGAGGACGGCCGCGCCGCCGGCGACGACATAGCCGGGAAGCACCCGGGATAAAGTGTCTCGAGACGCGTCCCACACCGGTCGGAATCGAAAGTAGAGGCCGACTCCGATCGCGGCCATGGCCACAGGCAGCCAGGGGCCGAGGTGGATTCCGCACATCATCACCAGGACCGAGGCCAGCCCGACCGCGCCGAAACCGAGGATGTAGCTGAGGGCGAGGAATTGGAGGCGCCAAACGGGACGGGATCGGCTCCTGAAGGCCGCCACGAGGCCCGCACCGGCGCACGTCCAGGCCGCGAGGGCGAGGAGAAACCTAATGTAGACCACCAGGCCTCAGCATCAGCGAATCGGTTCGCGAAAACGGGGAGGGCACCACGACAATCCAGGCGCCAGGGAAATTCGACGCCGCTTGCCAAGCCTCCTGGCGGGTTCGATAGAGGCGGATGGGTCGGGGATAGAGCCGGGTCGCCGCCTGGGGAGTGGCGGTATTCCCGACCAGCAGGACGGGGGCGTCCTCCGGAATCTCGCGGCGGCACGTCTGAAGAAAATCTTCGAGGGGAGTCCGGTCGTAGCCGAAAACCTCGCCCCAGTCCGTCCGGAACGGTTGGCGGATGCTGATCACCAGCGCCGCGCCGATCAGGAGGTGAAGCAAGCTACGGGGGATTTTCATGGCGACGATCCGAAGGCGGCCATTCTATCGCCCGGGGCGCCAACCAAGTTTCTTGAGCATAAGTCGCGCGGGTGATGTTAGGTATGTCAAGGGTAAGCCAATGAAAAAAAAGCCGGGTGTTTCCGCGTCCGCCTTCCTGGTCGCGTTCCTGGCGTTTCCCGCCGTGGCCCGGGCCCAGGATCCTCTCGAAACGGAAACGGCCCGTTTCTACAAGCAGGGCACGGGCAAGGTGGTGGATACCGTCGAGTTCCAGACCTCGAAGACGGGCCGCGAGGTGGCGATCCCGATCCAGATCGAGTACGGGATCACCGACCGCCTTGAACTTCTCCTGGA
>DATHFI010000108.1:0-3893 GCA_035490275.1 Planctomycetota bacterium | reverse complement strand
GCCTGGTTCAGGAGCTCAATGGTCGCAGGGGAGAAGTCGTCCATGCCGAACAGGGTGTCGATGTCAAGCACGGCTCGGACGAAATTGTTCGCCAGGTAGTAGACGCGCGCCCGTCCCTGCAGCGCCTCCTTGCGCTCCGCCGGGATCGTCGCGAGCTTCGTGTATTCCAGGGCGGCTTTCTCCCACTCCTTGTCCTTCACGTGGCGGACGGCTCTCTCCTTCATCACGGGCACGTTCCGCTCGAGGAAGGCGGAAGAGTTCTCGATGAACTTGACGAGCGGCCCCGCCCTCGGTCCGGCGGAGGTGAGGTGAAGGTGGGCCTCGTCGAACCCTCCCTCGAGGAGCTTGGCGACGCCCTCCAGGTAGGGCCGGTCGGCTTCCTGGCCGGTGACGGCGACCTTGCTGATCTCGGAGGAGTGGAGGTCGGAGACCGCCGCGGAGAGCTCCCGGCCTTCCACCTCGTAGATGATCTTCCCGTCCCGGATCGCCTTCAGGAGGAAGGAGCGCGGCTTCTTCTCCCCGTTTTCCAGGAAGGCAAGCGACACGGTTCGGCCCGCCTGCGATTGCAGCCGATCGGCCACGAGGGTGAAGGCCTGGCGAATGCCCTCGAGGGCCTCCTGAAGCTGGTCGAGCGCCTTGAGCACGTCTGGGGGAGCGCCGGAACGCTCTTTCGCGAGGAAATCCTTCGCGCCGTCCAGTTTCCGGCGGGAGACCAGGTCCCAGAATTGGCCCTGGTAGAGGGCGACCATCTTGGAGGCCTCGCCTTCCGCCTTCTTGATCCGCTCGAATTCGGCGAGCTGGTCTTCCTCGGCCTTCCGGGCCGCGACGTCTTCCAGTCTCGTCAACTCGGCCAGCCGCTTGTAGGCCTCTTCCGCGAGATCGGCTAGGCCGATTTCGAGAGCCCGCTGGAGGATCGGCTTCGCCTCGGCCAGCTTTCCCTGCTTGATCAGGCCTTCGGCCTCCGACGTAACCTTCTGGAAATAGACCTTGGCGTCTCCCAGCGTCTTCTGCCGGAGCGCCCCGATTCTCTTCTCGTAGGAACCCGCGAGGTCGAGATTGCCCGGGAACCAGTCCCACGACTTGACCGCCTCCCCGTACTTTCCGGCGGCGCTGAGCCGGCCCACCTCGTCGGAGAGGAAGGCGAACAGCTCATCGGCGCGCTTGCGGATCGACTCCATGACCTCCCGATACCCGTCCTTCACGTCGTCTTCGAAGAGGGTGCCTTGGGATTCCTTGACCAGATTCTCCAGCTCGGTCATGACCGGCTTGTACTGCTCGGGGTCGCGGAAGGAGGTGATCATGTCGACCACGGCGTTGTATCGCGTGGGAATGGGGCCCTGTCCCGCCAGTTTCCGGAGGACGGCCCGGATCCGGATACTCTGAAGAGCCTTGGCGGTCTCTTCCTTCGGTTTCACTGGGGGCACGTTTCCGGTGGCGAGCGGGGGCGTCGTGGGCGGCGTCTTGGTCACCTCAATCACCGAGGGTTTGTTGGGAGCCGGCGGGGTCGCGTTATCTCCGGAGCCGCGGAAAATCACGTACCCGAGGATTCCCAGGACCGGAATCGCTCCCATCGCGGCGGCCATGATCCACATTTTGCGCGATTCGGCCACGGAGGAGCCTTGCGCGACATGGAGAGAGGGGCGCAGGGGAGGGCCATGCCGCCCCGAGGCCGGAACGACAGGCTTCGGCGCGGCGTGAGGCGCCGCGGCGCCCGGCGGGGCCACATTCCGGCTCGTTTCGCGGACCAGCGACCGCATCTGGTCGGGGGAAATGAGCTTTTGCTCAACGAGGATCTGGTCGACGGTCTTGCCCGGCGTGCGGGCCTGGAGTTTTTGAGCAGCCTGGAGCTGTTCCCGCGTGATCAAACCAAGTTGCACCGCCACAAGGCCGACCGAACGTGGGGGTGCGGTGGGTTCCGTCATGGCTCCCTCCAATTGGCGGCATTATACCCGTGCCCGGACGTCACGCAATCCCCGTGCCACATCCAGGGGTCGGCTGCATGGTCCGCGGAATACCGGCGTCAGATCCTTGAACTGAGTACGCCATAGAGATACGTCCAGCGGGCATTAAAGTCGCTCAGGGTGTTGACCGATAAGGTCTTAGCGGGAGGAACGGCACCCAGTTTTTTGCATTTTGTGTTGACACCTGTAAGTTGTATACTATAATTCTCTAAGGACAGAGAGTCTTGGACGTGCGGTGGTCAGTATGGCGGAGCGGGGGGATCGATTCCCCCATCCGAATCACTGGACCAGTCGATTAATCGCTGTCCTCGGGTCCCGGAATCGGGATCGCGCCGTTCGCTTCGGGAATACCGGAGCCTGACAAAGGATTGTAATTCCAGGGCAAGGCCCTAAGACCGCCGTATCGGTCGAAGGAAGCGCGCCTGGGGGAGTTCGCGACGGGGGAACCACCCGCCGCGGGCCGAAGCGCGCATGAAGTCTTGGACCGAAAGGTCTAAAGGGCGTTGTGATGCCAGTCAGTGGATAGCCTCCGAAATGGGGGGCTGATTGGCCACAGCCCAATATCTGTTTCCCCCTCTCTCCAGGGCCAGGCTGCCTATGAAAGGGAGACCCCCTCGATGCGGTGGCCTGGCTCCTTTTTTTTCCCCTCATTCCCGGTAGACTGTAGGCATGGGCCCCAGGATCTACACGGTCCGCGAAGCCAACGCGCTCCTTCCGACGGTCGAAAAGGTCTTCACCGACCTTGACGGCGTCCGGACCCGCCTTCGCCGTCTCAAGGGCAAGATCGAAGTCCTGGAGATGCTCTGGGGCGAGGAGCTCGCCTCCGAGGACAATCCGGACCATAAGGAGCACGAGCATTACATCCGTGAGATGGGACGCGCCAAGGCCGATTACGAGGCCGCCGTCCACGTCCTCGCCGACCACGAGATCCAGCTGAAAAGCGTCGAAACGGGCCTCGTCGATTTCTACGGGGTGATCGACTCCCGTCTCGTCCTTCTCTGCTGGAAGCGGGGGGAGACCGAGATCGGCTGGTACCATCACCTCGAGGACGGCTTTACCGGACGGAAGGAGCTCCTTCCGCAACACAAGGCAGTCTGACCGCGGTCAAATAGCGGACAGCGGAGAGCGGAAAGCAGATAGCGGCCAATGGGCTTCGAAGAGTATAACCCCACGGTCATGGATCATTTCCTGAACCCCCGGAACACCGGCGAACTGAAGGACCCAGACGCCCGCTCGTTCGTCGAAAATCCGGCGTGCGGAGACATGGTGAAGCTTACGATGCGGATCCGCGACGGGAAGATCTCCGAGGCCCGGACGCAGACGTTCGGGTGCGCCGCGGCCATCGCGGCCGCCTCGGCCCTCACGGAACTGCTGATCGGCCGCACGATCCCGGACGCCCTCGCTCTCCGGGACCGCGACGTCGTGGAGAAGCTGGGCGGGCTTCCGGAACACAAGCTGAAGTGTTCCCTGGTGACGCAGGAGGCGGTGCGGGAGGCGCTGGCGCCTTTCGCCGCCCGGACCTGAGCATGCGCGACAACCAGCGGGCGATCTTCTACGACCGGTTCTGAACCGGCTGCAAGAACGCGAGGCGTGTCCTCGAGCGTATCAGCCGGAATTTCACGACGATCAACGTCCGCAAGACGCCCGTCCTCAAGAAGGACATCGTGGCGCTCGTGCGCCGCTTCAAGAAGGCCTGCATGAAGGCCGGCCCGCTGGTGAAGGAGTTCGAAGTCGCCTCGCTCCAGGACGCCGAGATCCTCTCGATGTTCCTCGGCCGGGACGGCGACAAGATGCGGGCGCCCGTGCTCGCTTCCGGCGACACCATTTTCGCCGGGACCGACGAGGCCACGTTCCGCTCGATGCTCCGGAAGTAACGGCCGCCGCGGGTTCCCCGTTCGTTTGACCTCTCCTCTCCCCCCGTGTTAGAGTCCG
>DATHFI010000107.1:0-3208 GCA_035490275.1 Planctomycetota bacterium | reverse complement strand
CCGACATCGCTGTCCACGCGTCGGTCGATGGGTTGTACCGGGCGCCCGTATTGAGTGGGCCGCTGCAAAAAGTCGTGACGCCGCCCCAGATGATCATCTCCGTGCCAGTCCACACGGCGCTGAAGAGCATTCGCGTGCTCGGAGCTCCCACGGTGGACGCGCTCCCGAACCACGTATCCGTGGCGGGATCATAGAACTTCGCCGTCGTGGCGGGACTGCCGCTCCAGACCAGCATGGCGCTGCCGGTCCAGACGGCCGTGGGTCCCTCCACCGGTGCGAGCGCGCCGACGGTCGATGTGCTTCCGGTCCAACCCTCTATTTGCGAAGTGGCGTTGACGGACATCGTGAGCAGCGCCGCCCCGGAAATACCCAAGCTGCCCGAAGTCGGAGAGACGGTGAGCCACGGCGCGCTGGACGTCGCCGTCCACTCAAGGACCGACCCGCCCGTGTTCGTAAGCGTCACGGTTTGATCCGGCGGATTAGCCCCGCCCTCCGTGCACGTGAACGAAAACGTTGAAGCCGAGAGTCCAATGGCGGCCTCCGGATCGTCGCTGTTCCGGCAGCCGGGCAAGATGAGCACCGTGATGAGCAGGAGCGTTGCCAGACTTCGAGTCATAACAAGCATGGTACGCCCTCGTAGACGATCTTAGTACTGCCATCCGAGAATCTACCAGCTGCCCGACGCCCTCGGGATCAGGATGATCGACTGAACGGTCGGCCGGCGGGGCCCCGCTCGTATTTCTGCTCGTAGAGCCGCTTCAGGTCGCTTTCCAGGTTGTGCAGCGCGGCCGGGATCAGCTCGCCATCAGTTGGCACGTACACGTCCCCGAACTCGTTCGAGTCAACCGAGCGCGAGGGTGGGACGACATCTCCGGACCATTCCATCTCAAAGTCATGGCCGGCGTAGGGACTGCGCACGAGATGCAGCCGTTGGCGAGGGTGCTTTCGTGGGGCCTCGTCTTCGTCCTCATCCAAGTCTTGGCCTTGGAGGAAGAGCAGCGCTCCATCTCCGACGTCCAAGAAGTACCCGGTTCCTTCGTCGTCGATGGGTACGACCTCCACGGCCTCGAAGATCGTGCAGTTGATGATCTCGAGCTCACCTTCCGCCAGATCGCGGCGATAGGGGGCGTAGATTTCGGCGGGGAAGCGGCGCATTGCGCGGAGCCCGAACAGGAAACCAGCGGCGCCTCCCAGGGCCAGCAGGACCAGAACTGCCGTGCGCGGCGCCCCAAGCCAATCTGCCGGGACGCCGAGAGCAGCTGCGGCCAGAATCCCCAACACGGGCCCCCCTACCAGGGAGATGAAGTACTGCACGCAGCCATCCACACAGCCTTCGGAGAAGGGCCCCGCACGGGTGATGGATTCGAGACTGGCCCGCTCTTCAGCGGTCATCGGCCTAGAGTTGTTTTGCAACACGAGTTGATCTGAGCGCTCCAGCTAGGATGAGCGACAGCCCACTAGACTAATGATCGACCTCCACATCTGCGCCTCGCCCTTCGCGTTCGGGATGCACGCGAGGACCGACATCCATTCCCGCTCCCACGGCGATGGCTTTCGAACCTGCAGGAACCCTTTTCTACGCTGTCCAAACTGCCCTCCGCGGCCAAATCGGGAAGTGACGATCTAGGATGGTACCCCCGGCTGGAATCGAACCAGCAACCACCGGATTAGAAATCCGGTGCTCTGTCCATTTGAGCTACGGGGGCGGGAGCGAAACGCCATTCTAACGCGCGCCACAGGATGAGGAATACCCGGTAGTTTTGCTATAGTCTCCCGCCATGAAGACGCTGCTCCCCGGGCTGCTGCTTCTCGTCTCGTGCACCCACGCGCCGCCCGCCCCATCGATGCCGCAGGGAGAGCGGCGGCTCGCCAATCTCCGCCAGCTCACTTCGGACGGCACGCACGCCGAGGCGTACTGGGCTCCCGACGGCACGAGACTCATCTACCAGGCGGTCCGCGAGGGGGACAAGGCGGACCAGATCTACCTCCTCGACCTCGCGACCGGCGCGTCGAGGCGCATCTCGGACGGGCAGGGCAAGACGACGTGCGCGTACTTCCTTCCGGACGGCCGCATCGTCTATTCCTCCACGAAGGCCGCGGGCCCCGAGCCGCCCCCTCCGGCCGACCGGTCGAAAGGGTACCGGTGGCCCCTATATCAAGCTTTTGACATATATCTACTCGACCCGAGAACCGGCGCCGAGAAGCGCCTGACCGATTCCGACGGCTACGACGCGGAAACGACGGTCTCCCCCGACGGCAAGCGCCTCGTCTTCATGTCGCAGCGCGACGGGGCCTTCGCGCTCTACACGATGAACATCGACGGAACCGATCTCCGGAAGGTCACGCGGAAGCGATGCTACACCGGCGGCGCCTTCTTCTCCCCGGACGGCCGATCGCTCGTCTACCGCTCCTTCTACCCGAAGGACGCGAACGACGAGCGGATGCTCGACCAGATGCTCGCCGAGCGCGCCCTGATCCCCTTCCACGGAATGGTGATCGAGATCTACGTGTCCGATACCGACGGCGGCCGCGAGCGCGCCGTGACGAAGACGGGGAAGATCAACTTTGCGCCCACGTTCCACCCCGACGGTAAGCGCATCCTGTTCACTTCGGACGCGAAGGCCCAATTCCGCGGCGGCTACAACCTCTTCCTCATCAACGCGGACGGAACCGGCCTCGAGCAGGTGACCTCCCACAAGGGATTCGACGGGTTCCCCCACTTTTCGCCGGACGGCAGGAAGCTGGTCTTCATCAGCGACCGGAACGCGACGCGGCCGCACGAGCTGAACATCTTCCTGGCCGACTGGGTGGATTGAGAGCTTGAAGGCCCGAGCCCGGAGCCTCTAGAATCCCGACATGAAATTTCTCGAGGACCTCAAACCGGAGTTCGACCGCCAGCTCAAGCACACGTGGGTGCTGGGGCGCGACGGGAAGGGATACAAGATCCTCACGCTCCAGCTCTACGACAAGCAGCCGCCGCCGGAGTTCGCGAACTGGGAGGTGAGCGTCGTCGAGGTCGACGAGCGCGGCAAGATCCGCACCCTCGTCCAGCCGCTCCTCAAGCGCTTCTTCGACCGCAAGATCGCGCTCGACTTCCACCAGAAGCTGCTCGAGACATTCGACGACTTCCTGAAGATCCCCGAGCCCAAGAAGGAAGAGCACAAGAAGCCCGCCGCGGCGCCGGAAGCGGGCGGGCACTTATCGCTAT
>DATHFI010000106.1:0-2272 GCA_035490275.1 Planctomycetota bacterium | reverse complement strand
CGATTCTGGGGACCCCCGAGAATCAAGAATCAAGAATCGGGAATCTATTTTCGCGTCCTCTGGAACCGCCCCGCCTTGCGCATCCGGATGATGAACTTGTCCGAGCGGTTCTTCGACCGGCGGGTCTTGCCGCCCTTGGCGAGCTTCGTCCCCTTCCAGTTGATCGGGTGGCGTCCGCCGCCCGACCGCCCCTCGCCGCCGCCCATCGGGTGCGAGACCGGGTTCATGGCCGTGCCGCGCACCGTCGGGCGGACGCCCATCCAGCGCTTGCGGCCCGCCTTGCCCAGGACGATGTTCTGCCACTCGATGTTGCCGACCTGGCCGATCGTCGCCCGGCACCGGACGTGCACCCGGCGCTCCTCGCCGCTTGGCAGGAGCACGATGGCGTAGTTCCCCTCCTTCGCCTTGATCTCGGCGAAGGTCCCCGCGGAGCGGACGATCTGGCCGCCCTTGCCGGGGGTCAGCTCGATGTTGTGCACCTTCATCCCCGCGGGGATGTTCTTGATCGGAAGGCAGCTGCCGACGCGCGGCTCGACCTTCTCGCCGCTCAGGACCTCTTCCCCGACGGCCAGCCCGTGCGGGTGCAGGATGTACCGCCGCTCGCCGTCCTTGTACTTGATGAGCGCGATGAACGCGGTCCGGTTCGGGTCGTACTCGATCGTCTCGACGATCCCGGGGACGTTGTCCTTGTTGCGCTTGAAGTCGATGAACCGGTAGCGCTGCTTGACGCCCCCGCCGATGTGGCGCGTCGTCAATCGCCCGACGTTGCTCCGGCCGCCCGTCTTGCGCTTCCCCTCGGTGAGCTTCTTGTACGGGGTCTTCGCCGTCAGCACCGAGAAATCGGAAACGGAGGCGCCCCGGCGGCCGGGGGTGATGGGACGGTATTCGCGGACGGGCATTTGTTTCCTCTTCGGCTATCCTTCGACTCGGCCCGCGGCGGGCCTCGCTCAGGACAGACGGGCCTTCGGCCCGTCTAGATGATGTCGAGCCGGAAGCCCTCCTTGAGTTTCACGTAGGCCTTCTTCCAGTCCTTGCGCTTCCCCTCGAGGAGCATGTTCTTCATGCGCTTGCGCTTGCCCTTGACGCGCACCATGCGGACGGTCTCGACCTTGACGTTGTAGATCGCCTGGACGGCCTGCTTCACGTCCACGCGATTGACGTCCATCGCGACGACGAAGGTGTAGACACTCTTCTGCTGGCCCGCCATCGTCTTCTCGGTCACCAGCGGCTTGCGGATGATTTCGTGGGGATTCAGCATGGCTTACTTTCCGGCCGCCCCTGAAGCCGCAGGCTTCAGGGCAGGCGCGCCCTCCGCGGCGCGGCGGGAGGCCAGCAGCGCGTCGAGCGCCTCGCGGGTCAGGACGATGCGGTTGTACTTGAGGATGTCGTAGGCGTTGAAATCGGCCACCGGGACCACCTTGAAGCGGGGCAGGTTCCGCGCCGCGCGGTGGAAGTTCGCGTCCGTCACCTTGACTCCGGCGAGGACCGAGCGATCCAGCCCCATCGCGGCGAGCACCGAGGCGACCCTCTTCGTCTTCGGCGGGGCGCCGGGGTCGAAGCCCTCGATGACGAGGACCTCCTTGTCCCGGATCTTGGCGAGCATCGCGGAGTCGAGCGCGGCCTTCCGCATGCTGGCCGTGAGGCCGAGGCGGTACTCGCGCGGCTTCGGGCCGAAGACGATGCCGCCGTGGCGCCAGATGGGCGAGCGGATCGTGCCCGCGCGCGCCATGCCGGTGTGCTTCTGCGGCCAAGGCTTGCGCGTGGAGCCTTCCACCTCGCCGCGGCTCTTCGTCGAGGCCGTGCCCTGGCGCTTGTTCGCTTCGTAGATGAGGACGACCTGGTGGAGGAGGCGCTTGCGGACGATGGTGCCGAAGACGGACTCGTCGACGGTCACCGTGCCGGCGCTCTTGCCGTTCTTGTCGTACAAGGGGAGGTCGGCCATGGCGTCCTACTTCTCGTCCAGCATCGCCTTGACCCGGATGTCGATTCCGGCGGGCATGTTCAGGTTGCGGAGCTCGTCGATGGTCTTCGAGGTGGGCTCCGTGATGTCGATGACGCGCTTGTGGGTGCGGATCTCGTACTGCTCGCGGGACTTCTTGTCGACGTGGGGCGACCGGAGGACGGTGATCCGCTCGATCTTCGTCGGAAGGGGGATCGGACCCCGGACCTTGGCCCCCGTCCGCTTGGACGTGTTGACGATTTCCATGGCGGACTGGTCGATCACCTCGTGATCGTACCCCTCGATCCGGATACGGATTCTCTGCGACATGGC
>DATHFI010000105.1:0-4407 GCA_035490275.1 Planctomycetota bacterium | reverse complement strand
CGACTACTACGCCCGGCAGCAGAAGGAATCCGCCCGGCCCGGCGCCTGGTGGTTCCAGGAGGGGATGGGCACCTACTTCGAGGGTTTCATCAAGACTGCGGGAGGCATCAAACTAGACCCCGAACATGGGTCGTCCCGGCTCCCGATGGCGCGCGAGCTGCTGGCGCCGACGCCGGCGGGACAGGAGAGCCGATACCGGCCGCTCGCGAGCCTCCTGACCTGGAACGTCGATGACATCTGGAAGGACTGGCTGGGGAAGTCCGGGACGGCCGACAACTCCGCGAAGATGCAGAAGCTCGAGTACGCCTATGCGGAATCGTGGGCGCTCGTCCACTTCCTCTGCCACGCCTCCAACGGGCTGTACCGGCCCTTCTTCCTGGAGTACTTCCGCAGCGAGCTGAACGGCCGGGGCGGCTGGCACGAGTTCCGCCGGCTCCTCGAGAAGAGCCATCCCGACCTCGACCTGACCCAGCTCGAGAACCTGTTCAAAGACTACATCCTCAACGATCTGGCGAAGCAGGATTGACGGAGCCGCCCGGTCCGCTATCCTGAGCCCGTGAGCCCCGCGTCCTCGACCCTGATCACGCTCCTGCTGTTCATCCCTCCCCCGCAGGAGGAGGGCGTCCCGGCGCTTCTCGAGCGCCTGAAGAGCGCCGACCCCGCGGAGCGTCGGACTTCGGAAAAAGCGCTGGCGGAAGCCGGCGCCTCCGCGGTGCCGGCGTTGCGGCGCGCGCTGGCCCGCGACGACGCGGGGATCGAGGAGCGCGTCGACGCTCTGGTCAGGAAGCTGGGCTCCGCCGGCTGGAAGGAGCGGGAAGAGGCATCGAGGGTGCTCGCGCGGCTCGGCGGAGCGGGCCGGCCCCGGCTGCGGACCCACGAGAACTCGCCCAATCCCGAGGTCGCCTGGCGGGTGAAGTCGGTCCTCGCCGAGCTGAAGGAGCTCGAGACGGGCGAGCTCGCCGGAGCGCTCTATGCCGACGCGGCGCTCTGCCGCCTTCTCGGGGCGGCGGGGGACGGGGCTTCGGCGGACCTCATCCTGAAGGCGCTCGCGCGCGCCGCCGGAGGACCGCCCGACGGGGCTCTCGACGCTCGCCGGAGCGCGGTGGAGGCGCTCGCGGCGCTCCGGCCGTCGCTGGCGCCGGAGCAGGCGGACCGCGCGACCGAGGAGGGCCTGAAGCTCCTGGCGGAGCAGCGCGACCGCCGCACGACCGGCGCCGTCCTGCGCGCGCTCGGAAAGTTGCGCTCGCCCGCGGCCACGCCGCCGCTCGCGATGCTCCTCGAGGACGCCTCCGTGAAGGACCTGCACCTCAAGCGGGGCGCGATGGCGGCGCTGGTGGCGCTCGACCAGCCCGCCGGCGTCCGGGCCGTCGCCCGCGCGCTGCGCTCCGACGAACCCTACCTCAGGGAGGCGGCGGTCCAGACCCTCTCCTCCGCGGCCGGGACCGATTTTGGCATCGACCCCAGCGCGGGGCCGGCGCCGGAGGCCGCCTTCGCGAAGGTCCGCGGCTGGTGGGAGGCCCGGTACAAGCGGGCGTGGGACGAAGAAATCCGATGATCGCTGCGACGATCCGCGGACCGTCGATCGCCGAGGCCGCCGCCCAGGTCGAGGCCGCGCGCCGGGCGGGCGCCGATCTCGCCGAGATCCGCCTCGACCTCCTCGAGCGCCCGGACATCGGTCCCTTCCTCGAAAAGAAATCCCTGCCGGTCATCGCGACGCTCCGGCCGGCGTGGGAGGGGGGCGGCTGGAAGGGAAACGAGGACGACCGGATCGCCATCCTCCGCGAGGCGGCGCAGGGCGGGGCGGACTGGGTGGACGTCGAATTCCGGGCCTACAAGGATTTCGACCGGGGCCGGGCGCGGCTGGTGCTCTCGTATCACGATCCGGAGAAGACGCCGCCCGACCTCGGGGCGGTATCGCGCAAGATGGCGGGCCTCGAGCCCGATCTGCTCAAGGTCGCGGTGATGGCGCGGGGCACCGCGGATGTTCTGGCCGCGGTCCGTGCCCAGCGCGATTTGAGCCGTCCCGGCGCCGTGATCCCGATGGGGGATTGGGGCGAGCCGGCGCGGATCCTCTACGCGCGCCTCGGCGGATGGATCACGTACGCCGCGGCGGAGGCCGGACGGGAGACGGCGCCCGGCCAGCCGACGGTGGCGGAGCTCATCCACGATTACCGGGTCAAGTCGATCGACGAAGCCACGGAGGTGTACGCCGTCTTCGGAAATCCCGTGGCGCACTCGCAGAGCCCCCGGCTTTTCAACCGGGTCTTCCAGGCGCTCGGCTTCAACGCGCGGTACGTGAAAGTCCGGCTCGATTCGGCCGGGCTCCTGCGCGAGGCGATGGAGGTTCTCGGACTCCGGGGCGGGAGCGTGACGATCCCGCACAAGACGGCGGCGCTGCCGCTCGTCGAGGAGCCCGACGAGCGGGTGCGCGCGATCGGCGCGGTGAACACGGTGGTCCTGCGCGAGGGGCGGATCCATGGCCACAACACGGACGTCCTGGGCGCGGTGGAGTCGGTGCAGGCGGCCGCGACGCGCCGGTGGCATCACGGGGTGTACGGGATGCGGGCGCTGGTCCTCGGCGCGGGGGGCGTCGCGCGCGCCGTGGCGTGGGGGCTGAAGCAGGAGGGGGCGCGGGTGACGATCGCCAACCGGACATTCGACCGGGGGAAGGCGCTGGCGGAGGAGCTGGGGTGCGACTACCTGCCGGCGTCGAGGGTGATCGAGGCGCGGGCCCAGGTCGTGGCGAACGCGACGAGCGCGGGAATGGGAGGGACGCCGTCGCCCTTTCCGAAGGAGTTGTGGAAGCGCGAGATGGTGGCGTTCGACGTCGTCTACACGCCGCGCCGCACGGAGTTCCTGGAGGACGCGCGCGCCGCCGGGGCGGAGGTTGCGGACGGCGTGGAGATGTTCCTCCGCCAGGCGGTGCACCAGCTGAATCACTACGTGGGGAGGGGAATTCCTACCGAGGTGATCAAAGAATTCGACAAGACGCTCTAGGAGCGATTTCGGATTGCCGATTGCGGATTGTGGGTTTTTCCGGGGGCGGTCACTCCATCGTCGTGACGGGCATTCCCTTCCACACGCAGCCCGCGAGCTCGACGACGTCGGCGTTGAGCATGCGGACGCAGCCGTTCGAGGCTTTCGTGCCGATCGTGTCGGGCTCGTTCGTGCCGTGGATCCCGAAGCCCATGAAGCCCGGGGACTCGAGGCCGATCCAGTACTCGCCGAGGGGATTCCGCGCGTGGCCATACGGGATCGGATTCTTCAGCTTCTCCCGCTCGATCCATTCCGGGGGCGCAGTCCATGAGGGCTTCGGGTTCTTCAGGTCGATGGTCCACTTTGTCGCGGGGGTCTTCTCCTCGGCGCCGACGCAGATGGCGTACTCCTTGAAGGGCGCGCCCTCGTAGCACAGCCAGAGGCGGAAGAGGGACTTGTCGACGAAGAGGGTCCAGACGCCGCGGGCGGTGCGGAGTTTCGCCTCCGACCGGATGACCGTGCCGGGCTTCATGCCGTTGAGGAGGAAGAGAAGGCCCGGCTCGCCGTGGAGGGACTTCACCCGGCGCGCGAGGGCGGTCGGGTTCTCGCCGTGCGCCACGGTGACGAACTCGACGTCGCGGGGATCCGGGGTCGAAATCAGGAGGCGGCGGTTGAGGGCCATGCCGCGCTCGGCCAGCTCGACGCGTAGGGCGTCGCTGTCGGTCGAGGTGAAGAGCTCGGCGAGCGCGCGGCGGGCTTCGTAGAACCGGCTTTCGTCCATCAGCTTCTGGTAGGGCGGATTCTGGGGCGGCTTCGGCGCCGCCTCCTGTTTCGGTTCCTGTTTCGGGGAAGCGGCGGGAGCGGATACGAGTTCCGGCCTGGGCGCCGGCGCGGGGGCGGAGGAAGCGGCTTTCTTCTTGGAGACCGGGGGCGCCGCGGGCTTGGCCTCGCCCTTCGTTTCCGACTTCGAGATTTCGACGGTCTTGTCGGTCCCGGCGGCCGGGGCTCCGGCCTGGGCACCGGCGCCGCGGAAGAACATGAACCAGGCGGCGAGGACGACGCCGGCGGCGGTGGCGGCGGCGTACCAGCGGCGGGCGCGGACGCGGCGGTCGTGGCGGGACATGCGCTACCCCTCTCTCTCTTTCTCGGACGTGCCTCTTCCCGCGGTTAAGTATGGGCCCCCCGAAAGCCCCTGTCAAGCAAATTATAACTTATGAATTGTGAGGTGTAAAACGGCCGGCCCGCCGCCGGCCCTTCGCCCTTGAAGCCCCGCGCCGCGGGCGATAGAGTCCCACCGATGGCCGCGCCGCGCACGCTCTTCGAGAAAATCTGGGACTCCCACGTCGTCGCCGCGGAGCCCGACTGCCCCGCGGTCCTCTACGTCGACCTCCACCTCATCCACGAGATGACCTCGCCGCAGGCTTTCGCCGG
>DATHFI010000104.1:0-8322 GCA_035490275.1 Planctomycetota bacterium | reverse complement strand
CGAGCACACGTACGACACGGCGGTCTCAATCATGGCGGTCGAGGCGTTCTACTCGCCGAAGGACGAGACGGTCCGGCAGGGCCAGGCGCCCGCGGCCGACAAGGAGGTCTCGGCGCGGATCGAGCCGGTGCACGCGCGGTGGGTGGGGAGCGCCGCGCGGTGGCTCGAGATGAAACTGGCGAAGGAGATGTGGAGCTATCCTTCGACCGACCCGGAGGCGCGCGACTTTTCGAACACGCAGTACGGCGTCCTCGGCCTTTACTCCGCGGCGAGGTGCGGGGCGACGCCGGACGTCACGGTCCTCCGGCGCGTCGCCGAAACCTACCTGCGCGTCCAGCAGAAGAAGGGACCGCGGGTGGAGCTCGCGCTCATCGAAACCGACGCCGAGGGGAAAACGGGGGCGAAGCAGACCGCGGAGGCGCGTGGCTGGCCCTACTACGACCATCCGGCCGACCCCATCTACGGAAGCATGACGGCGGGCGGGATTTCGAGTCTCGTCATCCTCGACGCCCTCCGACGCCGCCTCGGCGATCCCAAGTACGACGGCCGTGAGCGCGCGCGGGTGCGGACCGCGCTTCGCGACGGCTGGGCGTGGCTGCAGCTCCATTGGACGGTGAAGGGCAATCCGACGCACGGAAGGGACTGGCTCTATTATTTCCTGTACGGCATCGAGCGGTGCGGAATGCTCGACGGCGTGGCGCGGCTCGGCGAGCACGACTGGTACGCCGAGGGCGCGACGCTGCTCATCTCGAATCAGACGAGCGACGGATACTGGCACACCGGGAAGTACGTCAACCTCTACGACAACTGCTTCGCGATCCTCTTCCTGAAGCGGGCGACGATGCGAGTGGCGACCGGAAAGTAAGTCGCGAGTCGAGAGTCCAGGGTCGAGGGTCGAAAAGGGAAGTCACGCGTCGATTGTCCCGCCTCGCGGGTCTTCCGAAGTCACGGGTCGCGAGTCACGACGCGAGACGCGCGACGGATGACCCGCGACTTCTTTCGGCGACTCTCGACGCTTGACCCTTGACCCGAGACTGAGCGGTCACATCACCTCAGCGGCTTCCAACGCCTCGCGCAGATTCTTCACCGGCGCGACGTCGAAACCCTCGGGAGCCTCGATCGCCCGCGCGCTGTCCGCCGGCACGATCGCCCGCTCGAAGCCGAGCCGGCTGGCCTCGAGCACCCGCGCCCCGGCCTGAGCCACGCCGCGAATCTCACCCGCGAGACCGACCTCGCCGAAGATGCAGGCCCGCGTAGGGACGGCGCGGCTCCGGAAGCTTGAGGCAATGGCGACGGCGATCCCGAGGTCGGCCGCGGGCTCATCGATCTCCACGCCCCCCACCGCGTTGACGAAGACGTCCTGCCCGCCCACCGCCAGCCCGCCCCGCCGCTCGATGACCGCCAGGATGAGCTGGACGCGATTCAGGTCGACGCCCGAGACCCTCCGCGCGGGGAAGCCCACCACGGTGCGATTCAGGAGCGACTGGATCTCCACGAGGAGCGTCCGCGATCCGACGATGCTCGGGACCACCACGGAGCCTTCGCGCCCCTTGCGGTCCGCCGACATGAAGAGCTCGCTCGGGTTGGCGACCTCGGCGAGGCCCGAGCCGCGCATCTCGAAGATGCCGATCTCGTTCGTCGACCCGAACCGGTTCTTGACCCCGCGCAGGACGCGGAAGGCCTGGAACCGGTCGCCCTCGAAGTAGAAGACCGCGTCGACGAGGTGCTCCATGGTGCGCGGACCCGCGATCGCGCCGTCCTTGGTGACGTGTCCGACGATGAAGAGCGACACGCCGGCCCGCTTCGCGAAGTAGGTCAGCTCCGCCGCGCATTCCCGGACCTGCCCCACGGTGCCGGGCGCGCCCGGCAGCTCCTGCTTATAGATCATCTGGATCGAGTCGACCACCGCGAGGGCGGGCTTGAGCTCGTCGAGGTAGCGGCGGATGACGTCGAGGTTCGTCTCGCTGACGACGAAGAGATTCTCCGAGCCCACGCCGAGCCGGTCGGCGCGGAGCTTCGTCTGCATGACCGATTCTTCGCTCGAGACGTAAAGCACCTTCAGGCCCTGCGCGGCGACGCGCTGGCAGACCTGCAGGATCAGCGTGGACTTCCCGATGCCGGGGTCGCCCCCGATGAGCGCGACGGAGCCCGTGACGATGCCGCCGCCGAAGACGCGGTCGAGTTCGCCGATCCCGACGGCGATGCGGGGCCGCTCGGAGGCGGCGACCTCGGTGATGGGGATCGGGCGGTCCTCGGAAAGGACGTGGCGCGCCGGGCGGTCGACCGGGCGCTCGACTTCTTCGACCATCGAGTTGTATTCGCGGCATTCGGGGCAGCGCCCGACCCATTTCGGGGCCTTCGCGCCGCACTGCTGGCAGGTGTAAACGGTTTTCACTTGAGCCATAAGTCCCATTTAACTCCACGAGCGCCGGATCGCGGAACGAAATCCCCAACGGTGTGCGTTTAAAGGCCTTGAGACCGCAACCCGCTACCCGCTTCCAGATTCCAGCACGAGGGGCGGACGCTCAAAGATTGGGCGGCGGGATTTTCTGACTGCGGGTCACATAACGCTCCGGGTAGGGGGCGAGCTCCTTCCGGAGAGTCTCGGCGAAGGCCAGGAGTTCCGCGGGCGTCACCTCGAAGGCGACCCAGAAGGCGTCGCCCACTCGCGTGATGCCGTCGGGATGGCACTCCAGGTCGAAGCCGATGCGGAGCTGGAGCAGCGTCTCGCCGGAGGGTCTTTTCTCGAAGGCGAGGTTGGGCTCCGTGAAGGTGAGCGTCTCCCTGGCCTTCCCGCCGGCCGTCCACGATTTCAGCTTCGCGACGAGGTGGCTCACTTCGAACGTCGTCAGGAACGGCCCCTGACCGTTCCAGCGGCGCTTCGGGGTCTCGACCCCCATCTTGAGGATGAGCCAATTGTCGTCCCAGTCGTCGCCGACCGGCTTCAGGAGCTGGTACCCGCGGACCTCGAGATCCAGTCGGGACTTCTGTTCGGGGCTGTGCAAGCTGGCCAATTCTATTTCTCCCGCTTTGGGGATTGCCAGTCGTCAAACTTCGGACTTCAGACTTCCGTAGTCATCCGTCAACTGTCATCCGTCATCGGTTTACGGCTGTCGCTTGCCCCATTTGCGCCGGAGGAGATCCCGGAACCGGGGATCGCGCCGGGCGTTCTTGAGGTCCGCGTCCTTCAGCATGTGGTTGAATTCCCGGTATCCGAGGTCGAGCGCCTTCGTGAGCGCGGCGATCGACTCGTCGATCCGGTCGAGCATCGAGTAGCTGCAGGCGAGGTTGTAGAACGCGGTGGGCTCGCTCCGGAGCAGGGTCGTGGTGCGCAGGTCGATCTCGAGCGCCTCTTCGTGGCGCCCCGCCTTCGTGAGCGCGGCGCCGAGGAGCGTGAGGGCCTCGATGTTCCCGTCGTCCTTGTTCAGGAGCGCCTTCGCGACCTTGATCTCGAAGGAGGAGAAGATCCGGTCCGCCTGGTCGGTGTCCACGGAGATGTAGCGACCGCGGGCGGGTTCGTTGCTCCTGCGCGACGTCATGGGGCCGCTTCCATTCGTAAAACGGGAACCGTTCCGAGTCAATCACCCGACGAGTTTCAATTCCGCCATCCGGTCGCGGAGCCGCCGGAGGGCGACGGCCCGGTGGGAGATCCGGTTCTTGATCTCCAGTCCGAGCTCCGCCATGGTCTGGCCGAACTCCGGCAGGATGAAGATGGGATCGTACCCGAAACCGGACGCGCCCCGGGGTTCTCCCGCGATGATTCCCTCGCAGGCTCCCTCCGCCTCGGCCAGGAAGGACCCGTCGGGCGCCGCGAGGACGACGGCCGCGCGGAAGCGGGCGGTGCGTTTCGGATTCGGAACCGCGGCCAGGTCGCGCAGGAGCCGCTCGTTGTTCGGCGCGTCTCCCGCGGCGGGGCCGGCGTACCGGGCGGAATGGACGCCCGGTCCTCCGTTGAGGGCGTCCACCTCGATCCCGCTGTCGTCGGCGAGCGCCCAGAGGCCCGAGTGGCGGGCGACGGCGCGCGCCTTGAGCCGGGCGTTCTCGACGTACGTCGTCCCTGTCTCTTCGACCGTCGGGGCGTCCGGGAAATCGAGGAGCGAGCGGAGTTTGACAGGTGTTTCCGCGAGGATCTGGAGGATCTCCGCGATCTTGCCCTTGTTGCGCGAGGCTATGACGATTTCACGGGTCACAGCTTTCCCAACCGTCCCACCGCCTCCCGGAGCCGGTCCTCGGTCACGGTGAGGGCCACCCGCATGAAGCCCTCGGCGAGCGCGCCGAAGCCGATCCCGGGGAGCATGATCACGCCGGTCCGGTCGAGGACCCGGTCGGCGAACGCCATCGAACCCAACCCCTTCTCGGGCACGTCGAACCAGACGTAGAAGGCCGCGCGCGGGCTGGGGACTTCCCATCCGAGGCCCCGCAGGCCGCCGACGAAGAGGTCGCGGCGGCGCCGGTACATCTCGCGGATCCCCTTCATGTCCGCCTCGCCCCGGTCGAGCACCGTGGCGACCGCCTTCTGCAGGGCCATGAACTGGCCGCTGTCGCAATTCGCCTTGAGGCTCCGGAGGGTCTCGACGATCGAGGAATTCCCCGCGACCCAGGCGATGCGCCACCCCGCCATCGAAAACGTCTTCGTCATCGAGTGGACGGCGACTCCGACCTCCTTCGCGCCGGGCGTCTCGAGGAACGACGGCGGCGCCTCCTCGTAGTAGAGCTCCGCGTACGCCTCGTCGCTGATCACGATCGTCCCATGCTTCTGCGCGAACTCCACGCATTTCTTGTAGAAGTCGCGCGTCGCCGTCGCGCCGGTCGGATTGTTCGGATAGTTGACGTACAGGATCTTCGCCCGGGCCGCGACGTCCTTCGGGATCGCGTCGAGGTCGGGAAGGAAGCCGTTCGATTTCCGCAGGGGCATCACGAACGGCTCGCACATCGCGAAGATCGTCCCCGACCGGTACGGCGGGTAGCCGGGCTCCGGCACGAGGACGACGTCGCCGGGGTTCGTCAGGGCCATCGGCGCGTGGGCGATGAGCTCCTTCGATCCGACGCCCAGGCAGACCTCGCCGGGCTCGAGCGCCACGGTGTAGCGTCGCTTGAACCAGCGGCACACCGCGGAGCGGAATTCCTCCGTTCCGTGCGAGGAGGAGTACTGGTGGATGCCGGGCTCGTGGAGCACTTCGACCAGGCGGTCGGTGAGGAGCCGGGGCGGCGGCTGGTCCGGGTCGCCGATCCCGAGGTTGATGACGTCCTTCCCCGCCTTCTCGAGGGCGGCGCGCTTTCGCTCGAATTCGGCGAAGAGATAGGGAGGGAGACGCTGGAGTCGATCAGATGCGGCGAAACGACCCATAGACCGCGGGCCCGGTTAGCGCTTGGAGTACTGGACGCCCCGGCGCGCGCCTCGGAGGCCGTACTTCTTGCGCTCCTTCATGCGCGGGTCGCGGGTCAGCAGGCGCTCCTGGCGGAGCTTGGGCTCGAGGGTCGGGTCGGCCTTCATCAGGGCGCGGGCGATGCCGAGACGGACGGCGCCGGACTGGCCCGAGAGCCCGCCGCCGTGGCAGGTGACGAAGAAGTCGAAGCGCCCGGTGGCCTTGCTCTGGTAGATGGGTTCCACGGCGTGGTTGCGGTCCTGTTCCGTCAGGAAGTACTTGTCGAGGGGCCGGCGGTTGATCGTGATGAGCCCCGTGCCCGCCGCGATGCGGACGCGCGCGATGGCGGTCTTGCGGCGGCCGGTGCCCCAGAGGTAGCTCTTCGGTTCAGCCATTGTCGGTCCCTACTTGAACTCCAGCGGCTGCGGATTCTGGGCCGCGTGGGGATGGTCCGAGCCCGCGTACACCTTCAGCTTGAAGATCTGGCGCCGGCCCAGCGTGCCGCGGGGAAGCATGTCCTCCACGGCATGGCGGACGACCTCCTGCGGGGCCTTCGCGAGGCGGATCTTGAGGGGCGTCTCCTTCTGGCCGCTCGGGTAGCGCGAGAAGGTCTTGTAAACCTTCTGGTCCATCTTGCGGCCCGTGACCTTGATCTTAGAGGCGTTCAGCACCACCACGAAGTCGCCCGTGTCGAGGAAGGGAGTGTAGGTGGGCTTGTGCTTGCCCATGAGCACCATGGCGATGCGGGTGGCGAGGCGGCCGAGGATCTTGTCGGCGGCATCGACGATGTACCAGGAATGCTGGTGCGTCTTGCCGCTCGCGACGTACGAAATCTGCTTCTGGCCGCGCATAAGAGAAGCGGAACTATAGCAATGACCCTTGGCCAAGTCAACGGCGTGACGAGGGATGGAGCGCTCTAGAACGAAGTCATGAGTCCCGAGTCCCCGGATCTCAAGGCGCTGCTGTCTCCGGGTGGCGGTAGGCGATGATATGGACCTTCTCCAGCGTGATCAGCCCCTCGGTGACCATCCGGTCCAGCTCGGGGAGGATCGACTGGATGCGCTCGGCCTTGTCGACGATCTCGATGACGATGGGCAGATCCTCCGAGAGGCGCAGGATCTTCGTCGTATGGATCCGGCTGTGCGCGCCGAAGCCCTCCATGCCGCGCCAGACCGTGGCGCCCGCCATCCCCTTCTCCCGCGCCTTGCGGACGATCGCTTCGAAAAGCGGCTTCCCTTCCCACCGATCTTTCTCGCCGACAAAAAGGCGGAGCATCTGGCCTTCCCCTTCGATTTTCATGGCGACCTCCTCAAATTCCCGCGAGGCGCAGGAGCGTCCGCCCCAGCCAGACCGCAAAGAGACCCAAGACCACGTTGCCCGCCACGTTCAGGCAGGCCGCCCCGAACCGCCCCTCCCGCAGGAGCTGGAGCGTCTCATATCCGAAGGCCGAGAACGTGGTGAAACCGCCGATGACCCCCACGGCCGCGAAGAGCCGGGCCTGCGTGCCCAGGAGGGCGCGATCCTCGACCAGGTAGAGAATCCCGCCGATCGCGAGACACCCGACAAGATTGACTACGAGCGTGCCGTATGGAAAGGAGTCGCTGAGATGCTTGTGCACGAGCCCGGAAAGCCCGTATCGGGCCATGGCGCCGAGGGAGCCGCCGACTCCGACGAGAAGGATTTCCACGCTGTGTCTCCTACGGGGACCGATCGTCCGGTAGGAGTCATCAGCCGGAAGCGGCGGTTCAGGGGAGACTCCATTCCCCGCGGAAGAGTTAGGGGATTCTACTAAACGGGGTGAAGCGCCTCAACGACGGAGGCCAAACCAGAGGTCGACGGCCAGCAGCGCCAGCCAGAAGGCCGCGAAGAGGGCGGGCACGGTCGCGCCCGAGGAGAGCGCCGCGGCGAACCACAGCGAACCGCAGGCGCCGATGACCAGCGTCGGGCCGACGGAGGAGGCGCGTTCGGGTTCCGGAGGGGCGGGAATCGCGCCGGAGGGGATGGGGACCGGATCGGGGTGAAAAACAGGCTCGCCCGCGGAGGCCTCGAAAGTCCGCAGGACCTCCTGCGCGTCGATCCCCTCGCCGCCCCCTACTTCGGGGGTTCTTTCTTCGGAGTCTCTTTCTTCCGCGGGACCAGGTCCTTTTGGCATTTCGGGCACTTTCCGGGTTTCGGATAGACCCCGTCGTCCTGCGCCGGGCAGACGTACTCGGGCGGGCCGAGCACGCGGGCTTCCCTCGGCACCGCGCATTTCGGGCAGTCCCCGGCCGAGGAAGCCGTGTCCCCGCACCTCGGGCAGACGAATTCAACCACTTGCGCCTGCTCGTTGTACCAGTCGAACCAGCTGTTGTACTGGCGGTCCGCCTCGACCCGCCCCGTGATCTTCATGAGCGCCCAGTGCGCCGCCTCCACGACGGACGTCTCTCCGTCCTTGAGGCGCTTGATCAGGGCCGGCACGGCCGGCCACCCATCGGTGCCGAACTGCCCGAGCTGGATGGCCGCGTTGAGCCGGATGAGCGCAACCTCGTCCTCCAGGCCCTTCTTGACGAGCACGTCGAGGGCCTTGGACCCCTTCATCCGGCCGAGGAGGAGGACGGCCTCGTTGCGCACGTCGGGATCGGCCTCCTCGCGGGCGAGGGTGGCGACCCGCTCCACCAAGGCGGGGTCGGGATTCTCCCGCACGAGGAGCTTCAGCCCGAAGAGGGCGGCCATCCGGACGTACTTGTCCGGATCGGAGAGCAGGGCGGCCATTTTCTCGATCGGGGGGTTGGGCGGGTTGAGAATGCCGATGGCGGCCGCCGCCGATCCCCGCACCTGCGGAGCGGGATCGTCGAGCCGCGGGACCAGGTGCGCCACCGTTTCCGGACGCTTCGAAAACCCAAGCGCGGAGACGGCCAGTTCCCGGCGGTCGCCGTCCGCGTTTGAACCCGCCAGCTCCACGATCTGGTCGTACCTC
>DATHFI010000103.1:0-3430 GCA_035490275.1 Planctomycetota bacterium | reverse complement strand
CAACCCCCGCGATGAACCGTAGATGGGTGTTCGCGGTGATCCTGGCCGGCCTGGCGATCGGCGCGCAGGATCCCGCCGGCAAGAAGGAGTATCCCAAGGACGGGGTATTCTGGGCGGCGTCGTGGAAGGAAGCCTATGACGAGGCTTTCCTCCGCAACGTCCCGATTTTCGTCGCCTTCCACCAGGACGACTCGGAAGCCTGCCTCTCGATGGCGAATTCCGTCTACACCGACAAGAAACTCATCGAGGCCTCCCGGATGTGGGTCAACGTCATCGCCCACCTCGCGATGGGCCACACGATCGAAGCGACCGTCAAGGGGAAGAAGGTCCAGGTCTGCGGGCGCTACTGGAACATTCCCTGTTCGGCCCATTCGACGAGCTTCAACCCGGCCGGCCGGAAATACGGCTTCCCCGCCGAGTACCCCTCCTATGTTTTCGCCGACGCCGGGGGAGTGGACCTGGCCCGGGCCACGGGCCGCCGGACCATCGACGAACTGATGCAGGCGATGATCAAGGTCATGGAGAAGGTTCCCGGGGATCACCTCTCGGCGGCCGAATGGCTCCAATCCAAGACGGCGCGGGCGGACGCCGAACAGGCCTTCCTCGGGAAGGAGTGGCCGAAGGCCATCGAGTTGTACACCCGTCTCTCGAAATTCGAGCTCCCCCGGGTCCGGAAATGGGGGGAGGAGGGCCTCGAAAAAACCGGCAAGGAGGGTGTTCACCAGTTCCGCGAGGCGGCGAAGCTGGCCCAATCCGGGGAAAAAGCGAAGGTGAAGGAAGGCAAGAAGCTGCTCGAAAAGATCTCCAAGGATTTCAAGCCGCTCGAGGCCGCGAAACTGGCGGAGGACCTGCTCAAGCAACTGGATCCCAAGCCCAAGTAGGGGATAAGGGGCGCGGCGCCGCATTCGGAGACTCGGGTCATGAATCGCTGGGTGCTCGCGATGGGGATTCTCGCGTCCGTGACGACGGGCGCGCAAGAGGCTCCGGCCAGGAAGGACTACCCGCAGGACGGAGTCTACTGGGCGACCAACTGGTGGGAGGGCTTCGAGGAGGCCCGCCTGCGCAACGTGCCCATCCACGTGGCCATCCTCGAGGACAATTCGGAGCCGTGCGCCCCGCTGGCGGCGGTCTACGCCGACAGGAAATTCATCGAGGCCTCGCGGATGTGGGTCAACCTCCCGTCCAACCCGGGGACGCACGAGATCGACGCGGAGGTCAAGGGCAGGCGCGTTTCGGTCTGCGAGCGCTTCTGGAATGTCCCGTGCCTCGCCCACTCCGCCAACGTCAAGTTGGTCGCGTCCTGGAAGAACATCGACCGGCCTCCGGTTTCGATCTTCACAAAGGCGGGACTCGACGTGCTGGGCCGGGTCGACGGCAAGGCGGGCGCGGCCGACCTGATCAAGGCCCAGGAGAAGGTCCTGGCCAAGTGGCCGGGCCACCGGCTCTCCGCCGGCGAGTGGCTGGAAGCGAAACCGATCTGGGATGAAGGCATGGCCCGTTTCAAGATGGGGAATTGGAGACAATCGATCGACGCCTTCGCGCGCCTGAAAAAGATGTCTCCGGATCGCGCGAAGGAGATCGGCCAGCTGGGCTGGGACCAGGTCGACGTCGAGGGCGACATCCTGTGGGGCGAGGGGTTCAAGATGAGCGCGGATCTCAAGAAGGCGGAAGAGGCGAAGAAGCTGCTCCGCCGGGTCGTCAAGGACTTCAGCCCGCTGCCTTCCGCGAAGAAGGCGCAGCAGACGCTCGATGCGCTCGCCGCGCACGGGCATTAGGATGGGGTGAACGCCATGCCCAGGACCGCCGCGATTCTCGTCGAGGACCTCTATCAAGAGATGGAGGTCTGGTATCCGGCCTATCGCCTTCGCGAAGAGGGGATCAGGACCGTCTTCGTCGGGACGGGGAAGCCCGAGTACAAGAGCAAGCTCGGCTATCCGGTGACGGCTGAGGCGGACGCCCGCGAGGTCACCGCGAAGCAATTCGACGCGATCGTCGTCCCCGGGGGCTACGCGCCCGACATCCTGCGCCGCCACGAAGCCGTCAATCGGCTCGTGGCCGACATCTTCAAGGCGAAGAAGGTCGTGGCCGCGATCTGCCACGGCCTCTGGGTGTGCGTCTCGGCGGGGATCCTCAAGGGCCGGACCGCGACCTGCTTTTTCGCCGTGAAGGACGACGTGATCAACGCCGGCGCGACCTACGTCGACAAGGAGGTCGTCGTGGACGGCAACCTGATCACGGCGCGCAAGCCGGACGACCTGCCCGCGTTCATGCGGGAGACCTTGAAGGCCATCGGCAACGGCCCGTCGAAACGGGGATGAACGGGCCGACCGGCGTCGTAGTACGGTAGAGAATCCATGAATCGCGCTCTGGCTATCGTCGCCATTCTCGCTCTGTCGGGCTTCGGACCCCAGGAGAAGACCCCGACCGGGCCCGCCAACCCCATCGACGCCTGGTTCACCGGCTACTGGTCCTCCAAGGGGGCCAAGCCCGCCGGGTCCGCGACCGACCTGGTCTTCTTCCGGCGCGTCACGCTCGACCTCTACGGCCGCCTCCCGACGCCCGACGAGATCCGCGCCTTCACGGCCGACAAGGCGCCCGACAAGCGCGCGAAACTCGTGGAGCGGATGCTCATCGCGGACGAGTGCGCGGAATTCCTCTCCGACGTCTGGCTCGACGCGCTCATCGATCACCAGATGACGCAGCAGGATTTCGGGCGCGCCGACCTGGGCCCGCTCCGGCGCTGGCTGAGGACCCAGTTCCACGAGGACGTCCCGTACGACAAGATCGTGCGGGCCCTGCTTTCCGACCGCGGATCGCGGCGCGATTTTCCGGCGGTCAACTACGCGTTGAAGCACCTCGGCGGCGACCCCGTCCCGGTGAAACTTGCCGTCATGAGCGCCCGCCTTTTCCTCGGGAAGGACATCCGGTGCGCCCAGTGCCACGACCATCCGTTCGGCGAGATGACCCAGCAGGAATTCTGGGGCTACATGGAGTTCTTCCGGCCGCTCCGGAATTCCGGGGATCTCGTCGAGCTGAAGATGGCCCCCGCGGGGCCGAAGCGGAACGACCTTGGAGAAATGCGCGGGGTGAAGCCGCGCTTCCTCGACGGCCGCGAGCCGGCGTCCGATAAATCGCTCGGTGAAGCGCTCGCGAACTTCACGCTCACCACCGCCGAGAAGGACTGCTCGCGCGCCCTGATCGATCGCACGTGGCGGTTGTTCTTCGGCCGGCGGCTTCTCTCCACGCCGACGGAGAAGAACCTGGACGAGCTCGCGGCCCGGCTCGCGGCGGACTTCGAGCGCGAAGGCTGGAGCCTGCGCAAGCTGCTCCGGACGATCGTCACCTCGAAGGTTTACCAGATGGAGTCGAAGGGCAAGGAGGCCGACCGCGCGCTGTACGCCTCGGGCCCCCTCAAGCCCATGGGGCCGAT
>DATHFI010000102.1:0-5880 GCA_035490275.1 Planctomycetota bacterium | reverse complement strand
CGGGGTACTACAACTGGAAGGACGGCTTCGGCATCCGGATCGAGGACATCTATATCGTCACGCAGGACGGGTTCGAGCGCATGTCCGCCGGCGCCCCGCGCGAGGTGGACGAGATCGAGAAAATCATGAAAGTGTACTAGCCGGCCCCTGATACTTTAATACTAAACTATCGACCCGAGAGCTCCGCGACCTCGAGACATTTCCTTGAACAGTATCCCTTCCCGTGCCATGGATTCGGGACCGGGGTGAACCCCATTGCACATCGTCCGCAGAGGTGACGGTCCGCCGGCCGTGATGCCTCGGCCTGGCGTCGTTTCCACTGAACGAATAGGGCGCGGCGACCCGAATCCGCAAGCCCGAGAAACTCCGACACCTCTTCCCCGGAAAGATCGCCCAGGTCGTCCTCCGATCTCGAGGCAAAGAGGGGGAAGGTCTCGCCGGCCGCCCAATCGACCAGGATGAAGGGGAGGGGGAGGGCGGCCAGCCCGAGCAGGGCGTCCGCGCTCCCCCGCCAATCCAGCCCCCGAAACGACCTCTGCACCCTCAAGTCGAAACGGTCCTTCCCGCAGGTGGAGCATCGACCGCCGAATCGGCATGCGTCTTGGCGCGTGCCGCACGAACGGCAGGCAATTTCCGAGAGGTCGATGCGTTTCATCGAGGGTATGACCGCGGGCGTCGACCCCGCGTGACCGAAAATCCCGGTTTTTTCTCCGCGTCGCGCCCCCCGTGTGGCAGAATCTCGCCCTATGTCCAGCCTCGCCGCCGACTATGAGATCGCCCGCACGGCGAAAATACTCCCGATCGGGACGGTCGCCAAGAATCTCGGCCTGCCCGAGGAGTTCGTCGAGCCCTTCGGCCGCTACCAGGCCAAGATCCGGCTCGACATCCTCGAGGCGATCAAGTCGCGGCCCCTCGGCAAGCTCGTCGTCGTCACGGCCATCACCCCCACGCCGCTCGGCGAGGGGAAGACCGTCACCACGATCGGCCTCGCCATGGGGCTCAACCGGATCGGCAAGAAGACCGTCAGCACCACGCGCCAGCCGTCGCTCGGCCCCGTCTTCGGCGTCAAGGGCGGCGCGGCGGGCGGCGGCCGCTCCCAGGTCCTCCCCATGGAGGACATCAACCTCCACCTGACGGGGGACATCCACGCCGTTCAGGCGGCCCACAATCTCGGCAGCGCTTTCCTCGACAACCACCTCTTCCACGGGAACAAGCTGGGCATCGACCTCGGCGGCATCTTCTGGCGCCGGGTCATGGACATGAACGACCGGTCGCTCCGGAAGATCACCGTCGGTCGGGACGGCGAGGGAGTGGAGCGCCCCGACGGCTTCGACATCGCCGTCGCCAGCGAGATCATGGCGATCCTCGCCCTCGCGAAGGACTACCGCGACATGCGGGTCCGGCTCGGGCGCATGATCATGGCCCGCACGAAAGAGGGCCGACCCGTCACGGCCGACGACCTCAAGGTCGCGGGTGCCATGGGCCTCCTGGTCCGGAAGGCCCTCATGCCCAACCTGCTCCAGACGATCGAGAACACGCCGGCCTTCATCCACACCGGGCCCTTCGGGAACATCGCCCACGGCAACAGTTCGCTCTTGGCCGATCTCATCGCGCTCCGGTTCGCGGACTTCGTCGTCACGGAGTCCGGATTCGGCGCCGACCTCGGCTTCGAGAAGTTCGTGGACATCAAGTGCCGCGTCGAGCACCTCCAACCCTCGTGCGCGGTCATCGTGGCGACCGTGCGGGGCCTGAAGGCCCACTCGGGCAAGTTCAAGATCGTCCCGGGGAAGCCGCTCCCCGAGAAGCTCTTCAACGAAGACTTGGGCGCCGTCCGCGCCGGCGCGGAGAACCTCGAGAAGATGATCGAGATCGTCCACAACGCCGGCCTTCCCGCAGTCGTCGCGATCAACCACTTCCCCGCGGACACGCCCAAGGAGATCGACGAGATCCGCGCCATCGCCCAGAAGGCGGGAGCCGAGGGGAGCGAGGTGAGCGAAGCTTTCGCGAAGGGGGGCGCCGGGACGACGGCGCTGGCGGAGGCCGTCTCGCGTGCCTCCGAGAAGAGGCACCCGCTGAAGTACTTCTACGACCTCAATCTCCCCATCAAGGGGAAGATCGAGGCGCTCGCGAAAAACGTCTATGGGGCGGACGGCGTCGACTACTCGCCCGCGGCGGAGGAGAAGATCGCGCTCTTCTCGTCCTGGGGGCTCGACAAGCTGCCGATCTGCATCGCCAAAACGCACCTCTCCATCTCGCACGACCCGAACCTGAAGGGCCGGCCGCGCGGGTGGCGGCTGCCGGTCGAGGACATCCGCTCCTCGGCCGGCGCGGGATTCCTCTACCCCCTCTGCGGGAAGATCATGACGATGCCGGGCCTCTCCGCGAGCCCCGCGGGGGAGCTCATGGACATCGACGAGCATGGAAACGTCGTGGGTTTGGCCGGGAGGTGAGTCGCAGACTTCAGACATCGGATTTCAGACTTCAGAGAGAAGGTCATCAGTCATCCGTCATCCGTCATCGGTCATCATCCGGAAGGTTTAGAAGCCATGGGTGCGGTACTGCTCGCGGGGGACGTAATTGCGCAGGCGGTCACGGCCGAGGCGATGGCGGCGATCCCTTCGCTCCGCGTGAAGCCGCGCGTCGCGGCGATCCACAACGAGAAGAGCGCCCCGGTGCGGACGTACATGAAGCGGCAGCGCGCCGCCTGCGAGAAGGCCGGAATCCCCTACGACCTTCATCTCATCGCGGACCAGGACGAAGCCGAGGTGCTCCTCACCGTCAAGCAGCTGGCCGCCAATCCCGCCGTCACCGGGATCACGATCCACCAGCCCCTGCCGCCGGGATTCGACGAGGAGCGGCTCCTCCAGGCGGTGCCGGCGTCGAAGGACGTCGAGGCGACCCACCCCGAAAATCTCGGGAGGCTCGAGCTCGGCGTCCCCGGACCCCGTCCCGTCGCCGCGGAGGCGGCGCTTGAGATCCTCAAGGCCCATAGGCCCGATTGCCGGGGCCTCGACGCCGTGGTGATCGGCCGGAGCGCCATGGTGGGAAAACCCGCGGCGCTCTTGCTTCTCGCGTGGGGCCCGAAAGCTCCGACGGTGACCGTCTGTCACAGCGCGACGCGCGACCTCGCGGACCATGTCCGGCGCGCGGACATCGTGATCGCCGCCGCCGGCCGCGCGGGCACGGTGCGCGGAGAGATGCTCAAGCCGGGCGCCATCGTGATCGACATCGGGATCAACCGGCTCGCGGACGGAAGCCTGGCGGGGGACGTCGACTTCGACTCGGCGAAGGAGGTGGCGTCCGCGATCACGCCGGTCCCCGGCGGCGTGGGGCCCGTGGCGGTCGCGCTTTTCCTGCGCAACGTGATCTCCTGCGCGCGTATATCCTGAGCGGAGCGGAGCGAAGTCGAAGGACCTCGCGTACCTTCAAGTTCCCAGTTCCCGGTACCCGGGGTCGGAAGCTTCCAGCTTGAAGCTCGAAGCCCGGCTGGGAACTGGAAGCCGGGAGCTGGGAGCTTGCCGAAGGCCGTTCACACATCGAAAAACTGTGATGTTCGGGCGCCGGGTTCGTCATAGTTCTGTCATAGTTCTTGACCGGATGTCCGGGGGTTCCTAATAATGCCCCTTCATTTCGCTTTTTCAGACGGCAGGAGACCGTGAAGTACCCATTTGTCGGCTTACCCGTGGGACTTGAGGGTCCCTGGCTCGGCAAGGTCTGCCTGATCGCGTACTTCGCGATCCTGCTGATTCTCTGCGGGTACGGCTTCCACCGGTACCTCATGGTCTTCCTCTATTACCGCCACAAGAAGAAGGTCCCGAAGCCGAAATCGGCCTGGCCGGAGCCGCCCCCGGTCACGGTCCAGCTTCCCATTTTCAACGAACTTTACGTCGTCGAGCGGCTGATCGACGCGACCTGCCGCCTCGATTACCCGCCGGGGAAGCTCGAGATCCAGGTCCTCGACGATTCGACGGACGAGACGCGCGACATCTGCCGCCGCAAGGTCGAGGAATGGTCGGCGAAGGGCATCGACATCGTCCACATCCACCGGGCGGACCGGACCGGATACAAGGCGGGCGCCCTCGACAACGGCATGAAGCTCATGAAGGGCCGTTTCGTGGCGGTCTTCGACGCCGACTTCCTCCCCCCGCCCGAATTCCTGGCCCGGACGATCGACTTCTTCACCGACGACCGCATCGGGATGGTCCAGACCCGCTGGGGCCACCTGAACCGGGATTACTCCATGCTGACCGAGGTCCAGTCGATCCTCCTCGACGGGCACTTCATCATGGAGCACTGCGCGCGGAACCGCTCGGGCCGCTTCTTCAACTTCAGCGGCACGGCGGGGATCTGGCGGCGCGAGGCGATCGAGACGGCCGGCGGCTGGCAGCACGACACGCTCACCGAAGACCTCGACCTGAGCTTCCGCTCGCAGCTCGCGCGGTGGAAGTTCATCTTCCTCCCGGAGATCGAGACGCCCGCGGAGCTGCCGGTGGAGATGAACGGCTTCAAGAGCCAGCAGCACCGGTGGGTCAAGGGGTCGATGCAGACGAGCCGGAAGCTCCTGTGGAAGGTCCTGAGGGCCGACATCCCCTTCACGGTGAAGGCGGAGGCCTTCGTCCACCTGACGGGGAACACCGCCTACCTGATGATGCTCGTGCTCTCGCTCCTCATGTTCCCGGTGGCGTACTTCCGGTCGCAGATGCACGTGGAGAAGTCGGTCTACCTCGACCTGGGGGTCTTCACCCTGGCGACGATTTCCGTCTGCATTTTCTACATCTGCTCGCAGAGGGAGATCCACGGCCTGAGGGGAAGCCTGAAGACGGCGCTCTACGTCCCGATGCTCCTGTCGCTCGGGATCGGCATGTGCGTTTCGAACACCCGGGCCGTGCTCGAGGGCCTCTTCAGCCGCGGCGGCGGGGAGTTCGTGCGGACGCCGAAGTACGCCATCGCCGACCGGAAGCAGACGTTTTCGGGCAAGAAGTACAAGGTCACGATGCGGCTTCTCGTGCCGGCCCTGGAGCTCATCCTCGGGCTCTGGTTCGCGTGGATCATCGCTTTCTCGATCTCCCGGGGCATGTATTTCGCGATCCCCTTCCAGGCCCTCTTCATGGTCGGATTCCTCTACGTGGCCTTCCTCTCGATCTTCCAAGGTAGACTGACGACCCGGTGAAGGGATAGCCGTCAGCCGACAGCGGTCAGCAATCAGCTTCAGAAGCGTTCAGCAATCGGCATTCGGCAGCTGTCAGCTGATCGCCGATAGCTTCTTAGGCTGACGGCTGATTGCTGTCGGCTGAAAGCTTGCCTATGAGAGTCTTGGTTACCGGTGGGGCAGGGTTCATCGGATCGCACCTCGTCCACCGATTGCTCGCATCAGGGAACAACGTCGTCATCCTCGACGACTTCAACGATTTCTACGACCCCGCGATCAAGCGCGCCAATGTCGCGGCGACGGCGGGGGCGGAAGTGGTCGAGGGCGACATCCGGGATGCGTCGGCCGTGGCCCGGTCCTTCGAGAAGCGCCCTGACGCCGTCGTCCACCTCGCGGCGCGCGCGGGGGTCCGGCCCTCCCTCGAGCAGCCCGACCTCTACGCCTCGGTCAACCTCGGCGGGACGCTGACCCTCCTCGAGGAGTGCCGCCGGCGCGGCGTCAAGCGATTCGTCTTCGCCTCAAGCTCCAGCGTGTACGGCGATTCGGCCCGCATCCCCTTCGGCGAGGACGAACCCGACCCCAAGCCGGTGTCGCCATACGGCGTCACGAAGCTCGCCGGGGAGCATTACGTGCGCCTCTACCACGCCCTCCACGGATTCCGCGCATCGGCCCTGCGGTTCTTCACCGTCTACGGCCCCCGCCAGCGGCCCGACATGGCGATCCACAAGTTC
>DATHFI010000101.1:0-3215 GCA_035490275.1 Planctomycetota bacterium | reverse complement strand
CCCGAAGGGCCACGAACCGGCCCCGAAGGGACCTGGGACGGTGGGGAGAGCCGCGGAGAGAAGGCGCCTTCTCCCGCGGCTCTCCCGGCCGTCCCTTTCAGCGGGCGCTCGACCGATCGGGGTCCGCTTGGTGTCCTCGTGGCTTGGTGGTGTAGGAAGGGGTTTTCAACAGAGCAACTCCCGACTCTGGACTCCCGCTGGACAGCGTCCAGCGGGCATGCCACTATTCGGGCCATGTTCCTCCCGGTCGGCGACGACAATCCTCGCCAGCGTGTTCCTTACGTCACGATCCTCCTCATCGGCCTGAACATCCTCTTCTACTTCCTCTGGTGCTCTTCGGAGGCCGTGCTCGACAGGACGATCAAGGTCCACGGATTGATGCCCCTCGAGGTCGACTGGAGCGATGCGGGCTGGTGGCAGGACATCTTCACGAGCATGTTCATGCACGCGAATCTCCTCCACATCGCGGGGAACATGCTCTTCCTGTGGGTATTCGGGGACAACGTGGAGGACAAACTCGGCCCCGTCCTCTTCGCGGTCTTCTACCTCATGGCAGGAGTCGCCGCGGACGCGCTCCACGTCTACACGACACCCAACCCGGACCTTCCGACCCTCGGCGCTTCGGGCGCGGTGTCGGGCGTCCTCGGGGCGTACGTCGTTTTCTTCCCGGTGCATCGCGTCCACCTGCTCATCTTCCCGTTCGGCATCCTGCGGACCCCCGCCTTCCTCTGGATCGGAATCTGGTTCGTAGAACAGCTGATGTTCGCCTCGTTGAATACGAGGGGTGTGGCATGGTACGCGCATGTCGGCGGATTCATCGCGGGGGTGGCCTGGGCCATCCCGTGGCGCATCTTCCACCATCGGTCCTTCACGGGCCGTCCCCGGGACGATTGACGGCATGAGACGCGCGATTCGATGGACGATGCGGGCCGGGATCCTCGCGCTGCTCGGCCTTGCCCTGCTCGACCCGCCCGTCCCCGGGGCGGGACCCCGGCGGCGCGTCTACCTCATCGACGCCTCCGCCTCGGTCGCGCGCCAGGCGGGTCCCGACGCCTTCACGCCCGAGGACGCCTTGAGGCTCGCGTCCCACGACCTGAAGTCGATGCGGCCGGAGGATCGCGTCGCCCTCGTCGCCTTCGGCGCGCGGCCCGCCGTGCTCATTCCGCTCACCTCGGCCGGTGAGGCGCGCTTTCCGGCCAGGATCGAAGGTGTGGACGGCGGCTCGACCGACCTCGGGGCCGCTCTCGAAACCGCCAACGCGCTCGCCGCCGGCGGCGATATCGTCCTCTTTTCGGATGGGCGGTCCACGTCGGGACCGGCGCCGGTGGAGATGATCCGGACGCCCGTTCACGTCTTCCCCCTCGGGCCGCTCGGCGGCGTCGACGCCATCATCCGAGCCATCGATGCTCCCGCCTCGGCGCCCCCGGGGTCGGCGTTTCAGATCCGGGTCACGGTGGAAGCGACCGGACGATGGCGCGGTGAACTCATCGCCGGCGACTCGCACTATCCGCTGGAATTCACCGGACCGGCCCTTCAAGACGTCCTCGTTCCCGCCGTCCAGCCGAAGGGCGGGGACCGCCTCGACGTCGACCTGCGCCTGAGCTCGAGCGCGCCGGATCTCTGCCCCGAAAACGACGCGGCGACGGTCTCGATCTTTTCAGACACCGAATCGATCCGCGTCCAGATCATCAACGCGAGCGGGCGTTCCGGGCTCGCCGGAATTTTCACGGGTCCCGCGTGGACCACTGAAGTCCGCGCCGATCTCAAGGTGGTGGTCGACGCCGACCTCGTGATCTTGGAGCGACTGAGAGGTGACGAGGCGCCCAAGTCCGATCTCGAGAAACTCGCACGCCTCGTTCGAGAGGAGGGTGTAGGGCTCGTCATGCTGGGCGGCTCGGCCTCCTTCGCGCTCGGCGGCTGGGGAGGCACTCCGGTCGAGGAGGTCCTTCCCTTCTGGGCCTTCCCCGACGAGCGCTCGGCGGTCGTCATCGTCCTCGACACGTCGGGGTCGATGTCGGAGCCCGCGCCGGGCCGCACCCGCTCGCGAATCGAGGAGGCTACCGCCGCGATCCGCCGCGCCCTCGAATTGACGCACGATGACGACCAGCTCGCGCTCGTGACGTTCGCCGGATCCGCCGAGATCCGATGTCCCCTCGTTTCGGGCCGCGACCGGGGCCGCGTGGCCTCGGCCCTCAAGAACATTTCGGCGGGCGGGCCGACCGTTCTCGCGGAAGCCCTCGAACTCGCGGGCTCCACGGCGCGGTCCGCGAAGGCTGGCCGGAAACGAATCTTGCTCGTCACCGACGGCCAGTCGGTGAAGGAGGAGGATGCGATCCGGGCGGTGGCCTACCGCCTCAGGGATGAGAGCATCGGGATTACTGTCGTGCGCACGGGCGGCAAAACGACGCCGGCCCTCGGCGTGCTTTGGGAGCTGGGAGCGGATGAACTCGATGGATCCGACTTCGCAGTGCTCGAAGCCCGGATCGGCGAGGCGCTCGCCCGGAGCCGCCAGCTCACGGCCGAGCCCTCCGCGGGCCTGCGCTTCATGGGTGCGCTGGCGCCCCTTCCAGTCTCCCCAAAACCGGCCCGAGTGAATCGGGCCTCCCTGAAACCCGGGGCCGAAGTCCTTGCTCGCGCCGGCGAGTTGCCCGTCGCGGCGGTCCGTCCCGCGGGTCGCGGCCGAGTGGCCGCCGCGCTTGTCGCTCTCGAGGAAGGATGGGCGGGCGAACTGGCGCAATGGCCGGGAACGGCCGCGTTCATCGCCGCTCTGGCTCAGCAAGCCGTCCCCGCCGGCGGCCGCCGGTCGGCCCAGGTGTCGCTTCAATTCGAAGGCGACCGGCTCCACGTCGCGGCGTCGCTGCGCGGGGCGGAGCGTCCCGACCGGATCGACGCGCTCCTGGACGGCGAGACCGTGGAGCTGGTCCGGCGCGGAGAAAATACCTACGCAAAAACACGTAGGTACTTTTCCGACACGGCGGTGATCCGGATCGGCGGTCGGGTGGCGGGCGCGGCGCGGCGTCCCCACCCGCCGGAGTTCGACCGCGTCGGACCCGACGAGCCGGCGCTGGACCGGATCGCGACCGCCACGGGAGGCGCCCGGATTTCAGCCCCGCGCGACCTGGCCGCGCTTCCACGACGGGGCCCGTCGGAGCGCCGGAGCGCCCGCCCCCTTATCCTGGCCGCCGCCCTCGCCCTCTTCCTGCTCGAAATCGCCG
>DATHFI010000100.1:0-2961 GCA_035490275.1 Planctomycetota bacterium | reverse complement strand
CCTGGGATCGTACGGAGCCATCCCCGCCTCCCCCACCGCGAGCCCGAAAGCCACATCGGCCAAACCCTTGTCGAATCCCTCCCGCCGCCGCTCGTCCCCCCTCGGACGGGTCCCCGCGCTGACCATCCCGATTTCCTTCTTGCCGTCGTCGTCGGTGTTTTCCTGAATCAACTTCTTGAAATCCTCCCCCTGGCGCGCGCGCTCGAGAATCCGCTTCGCGAGGACTTCCGCTTCTTCGCGAGTCCGCGATACGCGGGGGAGGGCGTCCTTCGCTCCCCGGAAAGCGATGAGGATTTGCTGGACCCGCAGCCGGGCCGGCGGCAGGGCCTTCGTCCCCACCGGAGGAGGACCGGGCGGCGCGGGGTCGCATCCCGCGAGCAGGACGATCACCAGGGCGGCCGCGGCACGTTTCATGAGGTCCATCCGGAAAGTCAACAACGGGCGCCGCGATTATAGGGGCCGGATTGCATTCGTCTACCCCATCGTCGATCGGTTCGTGGGCCATCCCTCGGTCCTTCCTTCCGGCTCGAAACTCGGAGCTTCAGAAACTGGAATCTGGGATCTGGTAACTGCAAGCTTGCCCCGCTATCCTCGTGAGCCCATGGCCACCACCGATTACAAGTCGACGCTTAATCTTCCAAAGACCGCCTTCCCCCAGCAGGGGAACCTGGTGAAGATGGAGCCCGCGCTCCGGGAGCGGTGGGAGCGGGAAAAACTGTACGAGCGCATCCAGGAGGTCCGCAGCGCCTCCTCGAAGGGCAAGTGGATCCTCCATGACGGCCCGCCCTACGCGAACGGCGACGTCCACGTCGGCACCGGCCAGAACAAAGTCCTCAAGGACGTGGTCGTCAAATTCCGCACGATGCAGGGCTACCTCTCGCCGTACGTGCCGGGCTGGGACTGCCACGGGCTGCCCATCGAGCACAAGGTCGTCAAGGACCTCGGCGACAAGGCGAAGACGATGCCGCGGGCAGAGATCCGCGCCCTCTGCGAACAGTTTGCGCGCAAGTACATCGACATCCAGCGGCGCCAGTTCAAGTCGCTCGGCATCCTCGGCGACTGGGAGCGCCCCTACCTGACGATCGACCGCGACTACGAGGTCGCCATCATCGAGGTCTTCGAGGACCTCTGGAAACGCGGCCACGTCGTGCGCCGCAAGAAGGCGATCCACTGGTGCATCACGGACCGCACCGCCCTCGCCGAGGCGGAGCTCGAGTACAAGCAGCGCCAGGACCTGTCGATCTACGTCGCCTTCGAAGTCGCGCCGGAGACCGATCTCCTCATCTGGACGACGACGCCGTGGACGCTCCCCGGCAACGCGGCCGTCGCGGTCCATCCCCAGGTGGACTACGTACTGGCGCAGCGCGGCGGCCGGCGCGGATGGATCGCGAAGCCGCTGTATGAAAAGCTGCGGGAGAAACTCGGGCTCGGTGAAATCCTGGAGACGAAAAAGGGGATCGAGCTCACCAGCCTGAAGTACCGCCACCCGCTCTTCGGCCACGCGTGTCCCGTCGTGACGGCGGATTACGTGACGGTCGAGGACGGCACCGGCCTCGTCCACACTGCGCCCGGCCACGGCGAGGACGACTATCTCACCGGCATCCGGTACGGCCTCCCCATCGTCTCCCCGGTCGACGAAGGGGGATTCTTCACGGACGAGGCGAAGGAATGGAAGGGCCAGCGCGTCTTCGAGGCCAATCCGAAGATCGCCGAAGCGCTCCGCGCTCTCGGCACCCTCGTCCTGGCGGAGCCGATCACGCACGACTATCCGTGCTGCTGGCGGTGCAAGAATCCGGTGATCTTCCGCGCCACCGAGCAGTGGTTCGTTCTCATCGACGCCAACGGCGGCCGCTCCCGCGCCCTCCTCGCGGTCAAGAACGCGAAGTGGTATCCCGCGTGGGGCCAGACGCGCATGGCCTCGATGCTCGAACTCCGGCCCGACTGGTGCGTCAGTCGCCAGCGCTCCTGGGGCGTCCCCATCCCCGCGCTCTACTGCGAGAAGTGCGGCGAGGCCCACCTCTCCGAGAAGAGTTTCGCCGCGGTGAAGGCGCTCTTCGCCAAGGGAGGCGCCAACGCTTGGTTCACCACGGCCACCAAGGATTTCCTCCCGGCCGACCTCGCGTGCGGGAAGTGCGGCGCGAAGTCCTTCCGGACCGAGACCGACATCTTCGACGTCTGGTTCGAGTCGGGATCGAGCCACCGCGCGGTCCTCATGAAGCACCCGGACCTCAAGTTCCCCGCCGACATGTACCTCGAGGGGACCGACCAGCACCGCGGATGGTTCCAGGTGTCCCTCCTCGCTTCACTCCTCTCGAACGGCAGCGCCCCTTTCCGAGAAGTCCTCACCCACGGGTTTCTCATCGACGCCCGGACCGGGGACAAGCTCTCGAAATCCGGCTATCTCATTTCGGCCGATGAGATCGTCGAGAAGCACGGGGCGGACCTCCTGCGGCTCTGGATCTGCTCGATCGACTTCACCGACGACATCCCCTTCGATCCGGCCACGACGCTCCCGAAGACGGCGGAGCCCTACAAGAAAATCCGCAACACGTTCCGGTACCTGCTCGGGAATACCTCGGACTTCGATCCCGAGAAGGACGCGGTGCCCGTGGAGAAGATGACGCTCCTCGACCGGTGGGCGATGGCGGAGCTGGAGTCGCTCGTGGCGTCGGTGGGCCAGTTCTACGACCGCTACGAGTTCTTCCGCGCGATGCAGAAGCTCCATGAATTCTGCGTCGTGACCATGAGCGCGACCTACTTCGACATCCTCAAGGACCGGCTCTACACCGCGGCGAAGGGATCCCTCGAGCGGCGAAGCGCGCAGACGGTCCTGCACGAGATCCTCATCGTGCTCCTGACGCGGTACGCGCCGGTCCTGGTCCACACGTGCGAGGAGGCCTGGGGTTACCTGGCCGGCCCGAAGCCGACCGAAAGCGTCCACATGGCCGTTTGGTCCGACCC
>DATHFI010000099.1:0-4254 GCA_035490275.1 Planctomycetota bacterium | reverse complement strand
TACTGCTTTTTCACGCGCACCGCCATGAATTCCATCATTCCGCTTCTGGCCGCCCTCCTGCTCGCGGGGTGCGCGGCGACTCCAGGACAGGACCCCGAGCCGGCCAAGGACGTGATCAAGGACCCCGCGAAGATCCACGGGTTCTTCCTGCGCATGATCCGCGACCGCCAGGAAAAAATGGCGGCAATGGTCACCACCCTCAACCCGGATGAGTTCTACCTCGGCATCCGGAACAGGATCGCCCCCGACCTGACCCGGCGGATCCTCCTCGGATTCGAACAGCACGACTTGAAGGTCGAGGGGGAGTCCGCGGTTGCCAGGTGGTGCAACAAGGAGTTCGGGATCTCGCGGGACTTCAAGCTCATCAGCCAGGTGGGAGGGAGGCTCTGGAAACTCGAAATCACGCGCGAGCAGATCGAGGAGCTCGCCAAGGCGGGGCTTGCCTGGTTCCGGCGCCAGCGCGAGGCCGCCGACGGACGGATCTACGCCTACCCGCCGGATTGGATTCCGGCTCCGGTGATGACCTCGTGCCCCTGCGGACGGTGAGCCGGGAGATTTCCGATTGCCGATTGCCGATTTTCGGAGCCAGGACTCCTGAAATCGGCAATCTGCAATCCGCAATCTGCGATTGCGGCATCCGCAATAGTTCCTAGGAGACTTTGATGGCATCAAAGTGGGTGTATTTTTTCGGGGCCGGCCGCGCGGAGGGCCGGGGCGACCAGAAGGATCTGCTCGGCGGCAAGGGCGCCGGCCTCGCGGAGATGACCCGGATCGGCCTGCCCGTCCCCGCGGGGTTCACGATCACCACCGAGGTCTGCGACCTCTACTACCGGCGCGGGGAGAAGTGGCCCCCGGGCCTCGAGGCCCAGGTCCGGCGCGCGCTTCACCGGCTGGAGCGCGTCACCGGAAAAACACTGGGGGACCCGCGCGACCCGCTCCTCGTCTCCGTCCGCTCGGGAGCCGCGCGGTCGATGCCCGGCATGATGGAGACGATCCTCAACCTCGGCCTCAACGACAAATCCGTGGAAGGCCTGGCGCAGAACACCTCCAACCCGCGATTCGCGTACGACGCGTACCGCCGGTTGATCACCATGTACGGCGCCACGGCCCGGGGGATCGACCGGGCGCTCTTCGATCGCGAGTTCCATCGCGTGAAGGAGGAGCGCACCCGGGGCCGGCTCGGGCTGCCGCCGGACGCGAAGGTCCAGGACACCCAGGTCGACGAGGCGGAGCTGCGCGATCTCGTCCACCGCCTCAAGAAGATCTACGTCGAGCACACCCGCGAGGCTTTCCCGCAGGATCCCTGGGAACAGATGGTCGGATCCATCAACGCCGTCTTTGGATCGTGGATGGCCGAGAAGGCCGTGACCTACCGCCGCGTTGAGAAGATCTCCGGCCTGCGCGGAACCGCGGTCAACATCGTCCAGATGGTTTTCGGAAACATGGGCGAGGACTCGGGCACCGGCGTCTGCTTCACGCGGGACCCGAACACCGGGGAAAACATTTTCTACGGCGACTTCCTGTCGAACGCGCAGGGGGAGGACGTGGTGGCCGGCATCCGGACGCCCGTGAAGCTCTCCGAGCTCGAGCGGAGAATGCCCGCCGTTTACTACCAGCTCGTGAAGGACCGGCGCCTCCTCGAGAAGCACTACCGGGACATGCAGGACATCGAATTCACCGTCGAGCGCGGCCGGCTCTATATCCTCCAGTGCCGCTCCGGCAAGCGCTCGCCCCAGGCGGCCTTCCGCATGGCGCACGATTTCGTCAAGGAGCGCCTCATCACCAAGGACGAGGCCGTTTCCCGGATCACGCCGGAGGACATCGAGAGGCTCTTCTACCCGGTCATCGACCCTTCCGTGCCGAAGGCGGACCTCCTGGCCCGGAAACTGGCGAAGGGGATCGACGCCGTCCCCGGGGCGGCGAGCGGGGAGATCGCTTTCACCGCCAAGGCCGCGGAGGAATTCGCGGCCGCGGGACGCCGGGTCATCCTGGTCCGTCACGAGACCAGCCCGGAGGACGTCGGCGGCATGCACGCGGCCCAGGGGATCCTGACGGCCACGGGCGGGAAGACGAGCCACGCGGCCGTGGTGGCCCGAGGCTGGGCCAAGTGCTGCATCGTCGGCTGCGAGGCGCTCGACATCGACGCCGACGCCAAGGAACTGAAGATCGCCGGAAAGGTGCTGCACGAGGGCGACACGATCACGCTCGACGGTTCCACGGGCACGGTGTACGAAGGCTCGCTTCCTCTCGTGAAACCCGGCTTGCCCTCCGCATTCGCCGAGGTCATGAAGTGGGCCGACACGTACCGCCGCCTCCGGGTGCGCGCCAACGCCGACACGCCCTACGACGCGAAGAAGGCGGTCGAGATGGGCGCGGAGGGGATCGGGCTCTGCCGCACGGAGCACATGTTCTTCGACACCGAAGAGCGGCGCCTCGCGATCCAGGAAATGATCCTCGCGGACACCGTCGAGCACCGGCGCGCCGCGCTCGACAAGCTGCTCCCGTTCCAGCGAGACGATTTCGCCGGGATTTTCGAGGCCATGGACGGACGGCCCGTGACGATCCGCCTCATCGATCCGCCCCTCCACGAGTTCGTCCCGCACGATCGGCCGAAGCAGGAGCAGCTCGCGGAACGGCTGGGGATCGATGCCGAAACCGTGGCCCGGAGGGCCGAGCAGCTTCACGAAGCCAACCCGATGTTGGGCCACCGCGGCTGCCGGCTCTGCATCACGTTCCCGGAAATCCTCGACATGCAGGTCCGGGCGATCATCGAGGCCGCGATCAAGGTGAAGCGCCGGGGAATCGACGTCCGGCCCGAGATCATGCACCCCCTCGTGATGGACCGCAAGGAGTTCGAATTCCTCGACCGCCGGACGCGCGCCGTCGCCGATCCGCTGCTCAAGGCGGCCCGATCCAAGGTCACCTACACCGTCGGGACGATGATCGAGGTGCCCCGGGCGGCCTTCCTCGCCGACCAGATCGCGGAAACCGCCGAGTTCTTCAGCTTCGGCACGAACGACCTGACCCAGATGACGATGGGGCTCTCGCGCGACGACGCGGGACGATTCCTCCCGGAGTACGTGAACCCCGGCGGCGCCGCCATCTTCGCGGCCGACCCGTTCCAGACGCTCGACCAGGATGGAGTAGGGGGGCTGATGAAGTGGGCCATCGAGCGCGGGCGCTCCGCCCGGCCGAAGTTGAAGATCGGAATCTGCGGGGAACACGGCGGCGATCCCCGGAGCGTCCGGTTCTGCCACCAGGCCGGCCTGGACTACGTGTCGTGCTCTCCCTACCGCGTCCCCATCGCCCGCCTGGCGGCCGCACAGGCCGTACTCGATGAACGGAAGTCGAAACGGCGCCGATAATTACTGAGCCGGGGGCCGGCGTCGGGCCGCCCGACTCGCCGGGGGGAGCGGACCGGGGCCGGGCTTCCGCCGTGCGGCGCTTCCGGTTATGATCGGGCGCATTCCACGGAAACCACCAGGAAGGTTAGATGGCGCTTAAGGGCGATCTGAGCACCATCGGGCTCGGCGAGGTCTTCCAGATGATCTCGATGAGCCAGAAAGAGGGCACCCTCGTCGTCGAGGACGGCGAAAGCCGCAAGGCCATTTATTTCGGCAAGGAGGGGATCCAGCTCCTCTCCACCGGCCGCCGAAAGGGCTTCCGCATCGGCGACATCCTCGTCCGGGCCGGCAAAATCTCGCAGGAGAAACTGAAGGAAGTCTTGGACCGCCAGAAAACCTCCCGCCGCCTGCTCGGCGAGGAACTCGTCAACTCGGGCCACGTCACCCGCAAGGACATCCAGGAGGTCGTCCGGGCGCAGATCGAAGAGGAGATCTACGACCTCTTCCTCTGGAAGCGCGCCGGGTTCGAGTTCATCGAGGGACCGCCCGTCGAGGAACTGCGCGACCCCGATAGCCACGTCATCCGCCTCTCCTTCGACTTGAACATGCTCCTGCTCGAGGCGGTGCGGCGCACGGACGAGTGGACGCGGATCAACCTCAAGATCCAGGGGATGGACTGCGTCTTCGAGTTCATCGAACCCGATCAGCGCGAGCGCGAGCTGGCCGGGGCGAACGCGGAAGGGATGGCCATCCTCGAGCGGCTCGACGGGTTCACCTCGATCCACGACATCATCGAGGCCACGCTCCGGCCGCGGTTCGAAGTGTGCCACCTCATCCTGGAGCTCATGGAGCGGGGCTCGATCCGGCTGGTCCAGCTTTCCGGGATGGTCGAAAAGGCGCGCCAGCTCAT
>DATHFI010000098.1:0-9234 GCA_035490275.1 Planctomycetota bacterium | reverse complement strand
CTCAAGCGGGGCAACTCCTGGACCCAATCTTTCGACTACAAGCATCCGGAACGCGTCCAGTGGTTCTCCGCCCCCGGAGATCCCGCCAAGGCCATGGCCGCCGTCGCCAAGTGGACTCCCCCGGACACCGACCAGAACCTCCGCTGCAACGACCTCGTCAGGGCGGTGGCCCCCGTCGTCAAGGAGATCGTCCCCGAGGGCCGGCCCGTCAACGCGAACAACATCACGGCGGGCCTGCGCGCCGCGGAAGAAATCACCCGCAAGGCCGAGCCGCCCCCGCCCGTCCAGCGCCCCCCCGAGCCGGAGAACAAGCCCATCATCGAAGACAAGTCGCGCGAGCAGAAGGTCGTCCCCAAGCCCGGCGGAGTGATCCTGGCGCCGGAGCCGTCGATCCGGGGTCTCGATCCGGCGACGATCTCCACCGCGGCGTTCGACCCCTCGACCGGCATCCTCACGTTCACGCTCAAGGACGGGGGGAAGGTGATCTTCGAGGCCGATCCCGACGATTTCGCCGTCGCCGTGAATGCCGTCTTCGACCGCGGGGTCGACCCGTCCTTGAGCATGCGGTGGTGCGACAAGCCGGGCTACCACGCCGTCGACTACTGCGGCCCGCTCTTCAGAACGCGCTTCGGGAAGATCCTGTACCAGACTGACAAGCTTCTCGGCGCCATCATCTTCAACCGCGAAGGCGCCCACCAGGCCACGGTGGCCGACCTCATCCCCGGCTACGCGGAGCTCGCCGGCGAGGCGCACGCGACAATGACGACGGGCTCCCGCGTGTTCCTGCGCGCCGCGGCCGCCGATTTCGCCGTCGAGGAAGGCCGGCTCGTCCCCGGCGGCGTGACCTGCGTCATCGACGTGGAGGGAATCGGATACGGAGCGTCCTACTACCAGGAGTCGCTCCATCGCCTGGCGCGGACCCTCGACCGGAACTTCGACGCGCTGGCCGAGACGTTCGAGCCGTTCCAGGAATTCCGGCGGCTCGCCCGCCTCGTGGCCATCGCCAAGTGGATGAAGCGCCGCTCGGTGCCGTTCGACGCCCCGGCGCTCAAGGAGCGCCGGATCGCCGAGCACGAGTTCCCCGCCTACGAGCCCACCTCCGAGTGGTACACCATGTTCAACGGACGCAACCTGGACGGCTGGACGTGCAGTCTTGGTTCGGGCGGGCTCGAGTCGGCCGCCTCCGAGGGCGCCCTCACCGTCCGCCCCACCGGGACGGCGGCCCTCGAGATCTTCGCCGGCACGGGGTGGAAGAACTACGATTTGCGATACAACTTCGCGACGGAGGGGCCGGTCGAGATCGTGATCCGCTCCGGCGCGGGCGACCAGGGCGCTTCGGTCACGGTCGACACGAAGGGTGCGCCTCAACAAGTCGAGTGCTTCCTCACGGATGGAGCCTGGACGTTCCTGGCGCCCGGGGCGGGGTCGAAGGGGACCCTCCGGATTCCCGAGCCCGCGAAGGACCAGGGGTCCGAGCCGAACCGGTACGGCCTGCGCGTCCCCCCGGGTTCCAAGATTACGATCTACTCCGTAGCCCGGCGCACCCGGTGATCCATGAATGCCGCGCTTCTCGTCCTCGCGCTCCTCATCCAGGATCCCGCCGCGCCCGCGATCGAGTCACGGGGGTCGCTCCGCCACCCCTCGAGCGTCCTGTCGGTGGCGATTTCTCCCGACTCGTCGACCGCCTACGCGGGGCTCGATGACGGACAGCTCCTCGCGTGGTCCCTTTCGTCGGGCACGTTCATCGGGCACGACTTCCGCGATTACACGGGAATCCGGGCCCTCTCCGTTTCGCCGGATGGCACGTTGGTCGCGGTGGCGACGCAGTCGGGGCCCTTCCACCTCCTCGAAGCGGGGACGCTCAAACCGGTGAAGTCGCTGGACCCCAAGCGGGGCCAGAACCGGGCGGTCTTCGCTCCCGACGGCAAGGCGGTGTTCGTCGCCCTTTACAACGGGCACCTGCTCCGGCTCAAGGTGCCCGACCTTGCGGTCGAGAAGGACATCTTTCCGACCGAGAAGTCGCTCGCCATCGCGCTGGCGGTCTCACCCGACGGGAAGTGGGTGGCCACGTCCGACCGCGAAGGGCAGATCAAGTTATGGACCGCGGAGGCCCTGGCGCCGGTGCGAACGTGGAAGGCGCATGAGAAGTACGCCTTCTCGCTGGCATTCCACCCGTCGAAACCCCTGCTGGCTTCGGGAGGAGAAGATCACGCTCTCAAGGTATGGAATGCGGAGAACGGATCACCCGTCGCGGACTCCAGGGACGTGCACCACGAATCGATCCAGGGCCTGGCGTTCGCGCCGGACGGCAGGCTCATCTCCGTCGGGCAGGACGGGCTCTGCCAGTTCTGGGAGGCGGACACGTTCAAGTCGGGCCGATCGTTTCCGAATTATCGAGGATACTTCTCAGCCGTGGCGGTGTCGGCGGACGGCGAGCGCGCCGTCCGGGGCGGGAGCGCGCTGGACGTCGTCCCGACGGGCGATCCCGAGGGGTACACCCGGCTCGCCTCTTTCGGAGGGTCGATCCAGGCGCTGGACATCGCGGCGAATGCCACATCGATCGTCTCGGCCGGCCTGGACCGACGGGCGATCGTCTGGAGCGTGACGGAAAAGATCGCATCGAAGGCGGTCGACCTGGACGACTGGGGCACCGCGGCGGCATTCAGCCGGGACGGCAAGAAGGTGGCGATCGGCCTGGGGAGCGGGACCGTCGAACTGTACGACGCCGAGGGGCTGAATCGGACCGGTCGGTGGACCGCGCATCGCGGGCGCGTCGCCGCGCTCGTTCCGACCGATTCCGGCTGGGCGTCATCGGGCGACGACGGCAAGGTCTCGCTCTGGGACTCGGAGGGAGCGGAGGTCGCGTCGTTCGCCGAAGAGGGCGCGGTACGGGCGCTGGCGTCGCACGGGCCGCGTGTCGCCGCGGGGACGTCGACCGGCGCCGTGGCACTATATGACGCGGGCGCGAAGTCGCTCCTGCGGCGGGCGGCCGGCCGGCCCGTTTCGGTGACGGCACTCCGATTCGCCCGGGATGGAACGCGTCTCGCGGCGGGCTACTTCGACGGCGCCGTGGAGACGCTGGATCCCGACAAACTCTCCGCCACGGCAAGCCGGCCGGGCGACGGCCAGGGCGCCCTCGCGCTCGCCTTCAGCCCGAATGGGAACTTCATCGCGGCGGGCTTTCGCGACGGAATGATGCGCCTGCTGGAAGCGTCCTCCCTGGCGGTGGCGGCGTCGCGGCGCCTCGACTCCGGGCGCGAAGTGTTCGGGATCGGGTTCACCCTGGATGAGAAGACCTTTGTCGCCGGAGGGGCGGACCATGCTCTCACGTTCTGGTCCGTCCGGGGGGATCTCGCCGCGTGGCGTGCCCGGGAGGCGGGACCGCAGGAGAGCCGGTGGGAAGGTCGGTGGTCCAACGCGGAGGGGTTCGTTTACGATTTCGTCCTCGATCTCAAGGTCGACGCCGGCAAGGTCGCGGGGAAATTCACCTGGACGCTCAAGACATGTCCGGATACGCGGGACGATTTGAAGGGCCGAGTTGGAGCATCGGGCACGGAGGAGTTGACGGGGACCTGGGATTCGGCGACCCGGACGGTGGAGTTGAAAGGCGAAAAGGTGAGCGACGAAACACTGCTGGCCATGGATTCATACCGGATCAAGGTCGCCGACTCCGGAGACGCGATTGAAGGGGCGACCCGCGGCAATAACGGCAAGTGGGAGTGCAAGATCAGCGGGAAGAGGACCGGTGGCCGGTGCCTGAAGTAGCAGCGTCCGGCGGGCCATTCGACTCGCGCCATTGGCCCGTCGCGCTCCCTCATGTCGACCCCATGATGGTTCGCCGGAGCGCTCGTCCATCTTGCGCCCTTCCCCTCGGGCATAGGACAATTCATGGCTGAGGGACCCAGGGCCCATGGATCTTTCCGAAGAGGTCGCGCCCCCCGGTAGACCCGGTCCGAGGCCGGACGGCCTGGGCCAGCTCCTCGATCATTATCCCGATCCGGCCTGGATCTACGACCTGAAGAGCCTGCGCCTGGTGATGGTGAACGGGGCGCTCTCCTCGGTGACGGAATACCCCCGCGACGAGCTCCTGCGGATGAACCTGACCGATCTCCTCGAAGCGGAGGAGGCGGATCGCATCCGGAGGAGCACCCTCCACGCCTTGGCTGAATCCTCCCTCGAGCCCTCCGTGGAGACCTGGAAGTGCCGCACCCGAAGCGGAAGGAGCATGGACGTGGAGACCACTTCGCATTCGGTGGCGATCCAGGGTCAACCCTGCCGGCTGGTGGTCGCCCGGCTTCGAAAGGAGGAGCGGCAACCCCCTCGGGGTCCGGGGACGATTCCTCAGGCCGACCCGCTCACGGGCCTGCCGGACCGGACCGTGCTCCTGGACCGCCTTCGCCGGAGAATCCTGCAGAGCCGGCAGATCCCCGGCCGCCGGTTCGCCGTCCTCGTGGCCGACCTGGACCGCTTCAAACTTCTGAACCGGAGCCTGGGCCTGGAAGGGGCCAACCAGGTCCTCGTGGCCGTCGCCCGGCGCCTCGAGGACCTCATGCATCCCGATGAGATGCTGGTGCGCCTGGAAGGCGACGCCTTCGCGATGCTCCTCGAAGACGTCTTGAATTCCGAAGTCGCGCAGCACATGGCCCGCGAAGTCCAGGAGGAGCTCGAAGCTCCGTTCACGATCGGGGGCCAGGAGATCCACCTGTCGGCGAGCGTCGGGATGGCCCTCGCCGGCCCGGAGATCAACCAGGAGGAGGAGCTCCTGAAGAACGCCGAAGTCGCCCTCACCGACGTCAAGGCGCAGGGCATCGGCGGCCTTCGGGTCTTCGTCCCCGAGATGCGGGCCCGGGCGGCGAACGACCTCCGCATGGAAAAGGACCTGCGACCCAACATCGAACGAGGCGACCTCCGGCCCTGGTTCCAGCCCATCGTTTCGCTCCGGACGGGCTTGCTGGCCGGCTTCGAGGCGCTCGCGCGCTGGCACCATCCCGAGCTGGGGATCATCATGCCGAGCCAGTTCATCCCCATCGCGGAGAGGACGGGGATCATCGTGGACCTCGGGAAACGGGTGATGGGGGATGCCTGCCGCCAGGTGTGCGAGTGGCAAAGCAGGTTTCGGAGCGATCCTCCCCTGTTCGTGACCGTCAACTGCTCGATGGCACAGTTCCTCGATCCCAACCTGGCCGTCCTCGTCAAATGGGCGCTCGCCAATTCCGGGCTCTCGCCGAAGTCCTTGAAGCTCGAGTTGACGGAGAGCGTCCTCATGGAAGACAACCCCAGGACCCTTCGGTCCCTGGACCGGATCCTCGGGCTGGGGGTCCAGCTGATCATCGACGATTTCGGGACGGGCTATTCGTCGCTCAGCCGGCTGCACATGCTTCCGATCGAGGCGCTGAAGATCGATCAGTCCTTCGTGGCCGGCCTGGTCGACCGCGTCGATTCCCTGACCATGACCCGGGCCATCATCCAGCTGGCCCGGAGCTTCGGCCTGAAAGTAACGGCCGAGGGGGTGGAAACGGTCGAACAGCTTCACGCGTTGAGGAAGCTCGAATGCGACTTTGCCCAGGGCTATTACTTCTCAAAAGCGCTCGAGCCCGACCAGGCGGAGCAGTTGTTGTCCTCGTCGCGCAAGTGGTAATGCGCCGCGCTTCTCACCCGTCGCCGCGACCTGCCGCGTATAATCTCTGACCTATGAACGCTCTCCTGCTCGCGCTCCTCCTGCTCCCTCAAGAGCGACCGCACGATCGGCAACTGCAGGGCTTGGCGGAACGGTGCGGGACCGAGATCCCCTGGGTCACGTCCCTCGAGGAAGCCCGGAAGCGGGCGAAGGAGACCAAGAAACCGATCGCCTGGTGGGTCTCCGAAGTGGCGCGGTCTCCCATGGATCGCAAGCTGGTCATTCAGAAATACATGTTGTCGGGTCCCTTCATGATGCCCGGAGTGGTCGACCTGCTCTCCACCCGGTTCGTCCCGCTCCGCATGGCGGCGAGCGAGGAGCTTGGGAAAGTTTACGGAGTCGCTCCCTTCGAGTTCATCGAGCCCGGCTTCGTCTTCCTGGACGCCGACTTGAAAGTCCGCCACCGGGTCGATCGGATCACCACGTTTTCCGAAGAGTGGATGGTCCATCTCCTGCGGGGCGTCCTTCGCAAACTCGGGCAGGCTGTCGAGGCGAAACCGGCCGCCCTCGATCCCGCGCGCCGGTCGATCGCCGACGGCCGGCCCGATCCGGCCCTGTTCGAGAAGCTCGCCGGCGACGAAGCGCGGTACTTCCACGGGGTCGCGCTCCATCTCGTGGGCCGCGACGAGGAAGGGCGCGCGGAATGGCGGAAAATCGCGGGCGACGGGCGCTGGGCGTGGAAGGCTGCCGCGGAGCTGGCCCGGGATGGACCCTTCGTCCGCGGGTTCGAGATCTACGAGTCGCTTCCCCCCGAGGCGCTCCAGGAGGAGCTTCCCGCGAACACGACCCTGGCACGGAAGACGGCGGACGTAAAACGGGCCGTGCGGTACCTGCTCCAGACGCAGCGCGGCAACGGATGCTGGGACGATTCGAACTACAACTTCGGCGGCGAGGACTCGCTGCCGAACGTCTACATGGCCGGGACGGCCCTGGCCGCACTCGCCCTCCGGGAGTGGGGCGATTCGGCAGAAGTCAAAACAGCCGTCGAGCGCGCCGAAAAATATATGCGGGACGAAACTCACATCGCGGGAAGCGACAGCGACGAGATCGTATGGGCGCACGCGTACCGGCTCCAGTACTTCGCGAAGACGAAAGACCGCGAGATCATGGGGCGGCTCGTGAAGAGCCTGGAGAAGCTCCAGACGAAGGAAGGAGCCTGGTACCACGAGTACCCGGCGCCGTTCACGACCGCCACGGTGCTGCTGGCGCTCGACGAGGCGAAGAAGGCCGGGGCCGAGATTCCGGAAGGGATGATCCGCAGGGGGGCGGACGCCCTGGCCTCCTGCCGCAGCGCCCGCGGAATTTTCTCCTACGGCTTCCCCGGGCGCGGCGCGGCGGTGCAGAACGGGGCGGGCCGGATGCCGCTCTGCGAAACGGCGCTCCTGGCGGCGGGCCTTGCGACGGCGGACACGGTGAAGGCGTCCCTCGAAGTCTCGTTCAAGCACCACGCGCTCCTCGAGAAGATCCGCAAGTACGACGATCACGCCGACGCGTACGCCAACGGCGGGTTCTTCTTCTGGTACGACCAGTACGGGCGGGCGCTCGAGGCCCGGGCGGTCCGGGATACCGGAGCCATGGCCCGGCAGAAGGAAATCGTGCTGGCCATCCCCGAAATCGACGGGAGCTGGGTGGACTCGCACGAGCTGGGCCGCACCTACGGAACGGCGATGGCCCTGCTGACGCTGAAGCGGTGCGAGAAGTAATCAACCCCCGCCGGACCTCGAACCGAGCCCCTTCGCGTTAGCTCTTCAGCATCATCTTCGCGCCCAGCCAGGCGAGCGGCAGGTAGAGAGCGAGCGACGTCACCGCCAGCCAGATCGGGTGGGGAATCATGAGTAAATTCGCGATCCCCATGAGCATCAGGACGCCACCGGTCACCAGGGCGGGCCGGAGCGTTCCACCGATGAGGGCAGCCGTGGCTCCTCCGGCGAGACTCCCCACGGCGTAGCCTGCAAGGAGAAGGAGAAAAGCGCCGAGAGGCAGCTGGCTGATCCAAGCTCCCATGGCCTCCTTGTTTTTCACGTCCAGCCCGGCGGGCATCGGATAGATCCAATGGCCGACTTTCTGAAAAATCATGAGGACGATCGCGGCCGCGACAAGGCCGCCGACCGTAGCGAGTATTCCTCTGAACATGGTCATTTCCTTTAATGTTTAGGTTCGCCTACTCGACCAACCGGAGGAGGTCCTTCTGGGCCCGTTCCTCCGACTCACACAGGCTCAAGGCCATCGCCTTGAGCCGCCGACGGAGATCGCCGGCTTCTTTGTCCGACAGGGGGAAGGGTTCGGTCTTCGCTGGGCGCGGCGCGTCAAGGCGTTGGCAAACGGCGCGACGCTCTTCGTCACCTTCGGGACCGTCGCTCAGGAAGAGCTCTGATTTCCGTTTGACGAGCCCGCGCGCCTCACGGAGCGCCGGCACTTCCTCGGGAAGGGCCGCCTCCGCCAGCGCGCTCCACTCCCGGCCCAGTCCGGCATACCTTTCTCCGAGCGATTTCATTCGGGCATCTCCGAGCGCGGCGGACGCCTCGTCCAGGAATTCGCCCATGAGGGGGCGCATCAACCCGCCGCCCGTGCCCCAGTGGTCGATGAATTCGTTGATGGAGCACAGCCCGCGGCGCAGGTTGGGTCCCGGCGGGAAGAGCGCGTCCCAGCTGTCCTTCGACTTCGAGCCGTGCAGCCGCTCCGCCCAGTCCCGAAAGGCGTCCAGCGTGAAGTTCCGCATCCGACCTTTGACGAGTCCCTGGGCGCAGGCCTTGAGACCGTCGCGGATCGCTGATTTCAGATCGATCGCACGCCCCGGCCCGGATATCGAGAGCAGGCGGTTCTTCTGTTTCTTGATGCGGGCCCGGGCCGCGCGGAGATCGCCGATTGGCACGTCGATCGGTTGATCCGTTAAGTCTCCGACGACAACCGATGATCCCTTCACGCCGTAGACCACGAGGACGTGGTAGCCCCCGCCACTGCACCACGCGGGCATGCCGTAATAGGGAAGCGTCGCCTTGTCCACCCACGCAATGGTGGGCCCCTCGGTGAGAAGCTCGTTCATCGCCTTTTCGGCGGCGACGGGCGAGGAGGATTCCCGAATCAACGGAGCGACTCCAAACCGGTCACAGGCCCCTTTCAACCAGGCCAGGTCGTCCTGCCAGAGGTGGCGGCCGGCGATGAAAAAGGAGGACCAGTTTTCCTTCTGGTAGTGGAACGCGAAGGCGCCGGCGCCGATGCCTCCGCCGATCCCGAAGGTCATGGGCTCGCTGAAGGGTCGGCCCGTATGGGGCGCTTTGACTCCCGCATTCGCGAGAACGATCCGGAGCGCCGCGGCAATGGGAACGTTGCCCGGGAAATGTTGAAACTTCGACGCCCCCGCCACCTCGGTCGATGGAGGGTCCCCCGAGTTCAGGATCTGGCGTCGCGCGGTGACATAGGATTCACCGGTCCGGGCCATGCGGGCGCGGATGACATCCTTGAGATGCTTTTGGTGGGTCAAGGTTCACGCTTCCTCTCCGGCGGAAAGCATGCATCCTGCGCCTGCCACACTTTCCGCGGACCAGAAGCGTCGGTGC
>DATHFI010000097.1:0-4530 GCA_035490275.1 Planctomycetota bacterium | reverse complement strand
CCAACGACCGGCCAAAAACCTAGCTGCGAGCTTCAAGCTTCGAGCTCCGAGCCGCCGCAAGCTTGAAACTGCTTGAAGCTCGAAGCTCGGAGCTCGGAGCTCGAAGCTCACTTCCTCTCATAAGTACCGATCAGCTCTCCTTCGCCGAGAACATGTCCCTTTATCGCTGAGAGCAGCCGATCCTTCGTCAATCCGGGCTTGGCGCCGAGCGGCGCGTCGAGCGCGTAGAGCCGGAAGAAGTAGCGGTGGACGCCGTGACCCTTCGGGGGCATCGGCCCGCCGTAGCCCGGCCGTCCGAAGTCGGTCGGCCCGCTGAGTCCTCCGCCGGAATCGCCTTCCTTCAGTCCCGCGAGGGAGGCGGACAATCCATAGAGCGCCCAGTGGACCCACGGCTTGGGCGTCGGCGCGTCGGGATCGTCGCAGACCAGGGCGAGTTCCATCGTGCCTGCCGGAAGATCGGACCACGCGAGGGGCGGGGAGGTGTCGGCGCCTTCGCCGGTGTGTTTCTTCGGGATCGCCGATCCGGGGGAGAACGCGGCGCTCGTCAGCCGGATGGCCATTGCGACCTCAGGGGGTCTCGAGGACCTCCCGGATCTTACGCGCCATGGCGTCGATGGTGAAGGGTTTCTGGAGGAACGCTTTTCCCACCTCGACGCCGGCCTGTTCGAAGACGGAGGCGTCGGTATATCCCGACATGAACAGGACCTTCAATTCGGGACGCTTGTCCTGGAGCGTCCGCGAAAGCGCGGGGCCGCTCAGGTTCGGCAGGACCGAGTCGGTCATGAGGAGTTGGATCGGCCCCTTGAAGAGGTCGCTGACCCGCTGGGCCTGCGCGCCGTCGGCGGCCTCGATCACCGCGTAGCCGCGGGACTGGAGGGCGCCGCGGATGAGCTCGCGCAAGTTGGCCTCGTCCTCGACGACGAGAATCGTCTCGCTGCCTCCGCGGGACGCCTCGGTGACCGGCTGCGGGGCTCCGGCGGCCTCCTCGTCCAGCGCGCGGGGGAAGTAGATCTTGAAGGTGGAGCCCCGGGCCGGCTCGCTGTAGACCCAGATGTGCCCCCCGACCTGTTTCACGATTCCGTAGACCGTCGAGAGGCCGAGCCCGGTCCCCTTGCCCTTCTCCTTCGTGGTGAAGAAGGGCTCGAACAGGCGGGCGCGCGTGGCCGCGTCCATCCCGACGCCCGTGTCGGTGATCGCCAGCATGACGTGGGGCCCGGGTTTCACGTCGGCATGGTCGCGGGCGTACGTCTCGTCGAGGTCGACGTTCGCCGTTTCGAGCCGGATCGTTCCCCCGCGCGGCATGGCGTCGCGGGCGTTCACGACGAGGTTCATCATCACCTGCTCGATCTGCCCGGGGTCGGCCATCACCGTGCCGAGATCCTCGGCGGTCGAGGTGACGAGGCGGATGTCCTCGCCGATGAGGCGGCCGAGCAGGCCGTGCATGCGCTTGACGACCTCGTTGAGGATCAGGGGCTGCCGCTCGACGAGCTGCTTGCGGCTGAAGGCGAGCAGCTGGCGGGTCAGCGCGGAGGCGCGGTGGGCGGACCCGATGATCTCCCCGAGCTGGTGCCGGGTCTCCGAGTCGAACCGGGGGTCGCTGATGAGGAGGTCGCCGTACCCCGAGATGATCGTGAGGAGATTGTTGAAGTCGTGGGCGACGCCGCCGGCGAGCCGCCCCAGGGCGTCCATCTTCTGCGACTGGAGGAACTGCTCCTCGAGCCGCTTGCGCTCGGTCAGGTCCTCGGTGACGCCGATCACGCGAAGCACGGAGCCGTCGCTCTCCAGGATGGGGAAGGCGCGCGACAGGACCCATCGCGTGGTCCGATTGGGCAGGACGATCCGGTATTCCTCGTTGAGCCCGTCCTCGCCCATCGCGCCGAGCGCCGCCTCCAGTCGGGGCCGGTCTTCGGGATAGACCGTTTCGCGGAAGAGGGCCGGGCGCGCGATGAAGGCCGCCCCGGGAAGGCCCCAGATTTTTTCGGCGGCGGGGCTGACGTACATCACGCGGTCCAGGCCGGGGGTGACGATCCAGAAAACCTCCTGGATCGTCTCGGCGATCTCGCGGAAGCGCGCCTCGCTTTCGCCGAGGGCGGCGGACCGGTGCTGGAGCGAGTCGGCCATGACGTTGAAGGCGCGCTCGAGCTGGCCCAGCTCGCCGTGGTCGTAGGGAACCGGGGCGCGGGCGCCGAGCCGGCCCGACCCGAGGTCGCGCGTGACGCGGACGAGGGCCTGGGTGCGGCGGACGAGGAACCGGTCGCCGAGAAGCCACATCCCCAGGGCGAGCAGCGTGAGGATCGTCAGCGCGGCGAGGTCGCGGTTGATCATCTGGTCGGCCTCCGCGAGGGCGGCCGTGGACGGCATGGCGAGCGCGACGCGCAGGGCGGGGGTGTCGTCGGCGATGTGGATTTCACGCGAGCCAAAGTATCGGGGGAATCCGTCGGGGCCTTCCGATTCGACCACGCCCGGGGCGTAGAGCAGGTCCCGGTGCGGGAAAAGCATCCCGGTCCCGGTGCCGGAGGTGCGCCCGGCCTGGCCGAGGATGGTCCCTTCGGAGTCGAGCACGTAGGCGGCCGAGCCGTCGGGCAGGTCGGCGGGGAGAAACCGGGCCAGGTGGTCGAGATCGATGGCGACGACGAGGACGGCGAGCACCTCTTCCGTCGCGGGAGCAAGCATGGGCTGGGCGACGTGGATCGAAGGCCGACCCGTGGTGCGGCCGACGACGTAATCGCCGATCGCGAGGCGCCGGGTCTTCACGGCGCGCTGGAACCACACGCGGTTCGGAGTTTCCATGGCCCCCTTGACGGGGATTCCGCTCGCCAGGCATTCGCCCTTGGGCCCGACGAGGGCGATGTTGGCGTAGTAGGGATTCTCGGCGACGAATTCGGCGAAAAGGGTGTTGCAGGCCGGGACGTCGAGCGCGCGCACGCAGGGCTGGTGGGAGAGCGTGAAGAGGAACTGGCGGGCGTGATCGAGACCCTGCCGGCCCTGGGCGGCCGCGAGCGTCAGGATGCGTCCAAGATCGTCGTGCGCGTGGCGGACGTCGTCCGCGCGCCGATCGATCGCGTTGTAGGCGACGAGGCCGGCCGCGGGGAGGAAGGGGACGAGGATGGCGAGAAGGAGCCGGAAACGGAGGCTGGAGAACCAGGAGCCCACCGGAGGCTTGGCGGCGAGCATCGAAATGGTGGGTCCGGGACTTCCCGGAACGACCGATGGTTTGACCTCGCCGGACATCGAGCCCCCTGACTGGCGGACCCTCCCCCCCGCGTAAACTATTGTCTCAAAATGCGGCAGGTGTCAAGCCTAAATCAAATTTGAACTCCCCGAAATTAGCTCCGGGCGGAGGGATTATTGGCATTGGCAGGAATGGCGGCAGGTCCGCTGGAGTTGTATTCTTAGGAGCATGGAGGGCGTATGCGGCAGATAGCGGCGCTGGTGGTCCTCGCGGCGGCGGCCGGGGCGGCCCGGGCGGACGAAGTGGTGCTCCGCAACGGGGCGCGCTTCGAGGGGCAGGTCCGGGAATCGGGCGATTCCGTCGTCGTGACCATGGATTTCGGGTCGATCACCTTCCGCAAAATGGACGTGGCCCGGATCGAGCGCGGGGCGTCGTCGCTGGCGGAATTTGACGCGAAATACGCGGAGCTGAAGGGGGATGATATCGAGGGCAGATACCGGCTGGGCCTCTGGGCGCGCTCGAAGGAGCTCGCCCAGCGGGCGCGGAAGGTCTTCGAGGAGATCCTGGTCCGGAATCCCGACCACGAGGGGGCGCGCGCGGCGCTCGGATTCCGCAAATATGACGGCCGGTGGATGACGGAGGACGAGATCAGGATCGCCCAGGGCTACATCGTTTTTCGGGGCGAGTGGATCCGCCGCGACATCGCCGACTCCATCCAGCAGGATGAGGCCCGGCGGTTCGTCGAATCGGCGCGATTCGACGAAGTGGAGCGGCTCCGGATCCGGGCCGAGGAGGCGGAGGCCGCCGCGGCACGGGCGAGGGCGGAGGCATCCCGCGCCTGCGGGGATCCGGATTATCCGGACATCGTTTCTTACCGTCGGATCCTCTACCCCCGTTTCTATTTCCGGCCATGGCCCAAGCCCGCCTGCCCCGTGAAACCGGTTCGCTGCGAGGACAAGCCGCGTGCTATAACGCGGAAGTGCGAACACCCGTAGGAATCCCGGCCGAGCTTCTCGAACGCATTTCGGAGTATCGCCGCCGCGAAGGCGGAATCCGGCGGGAGTCGCTCGTCGAGGCCGTCCGTTCCCTGTCGCGGATGTTCACCGGGGTCCGGCCGCTCGAAGCCGGGTATCTCTCCCGCCGGGCCCTCCGCCGCGCGTATGTCTGCTACTACCTGCCCGTCAACTACGCCAAGGTGCGGATCGTCCTTCGCGAGCTGAAGGGATTCGCCGCGCTACCGAAGGAGCCGCGGGTCCTCGACTTCGGCGCCGGACCCGGCACGGCGTCGCTGGCCGCCGCGGACGAGCTGGAGAATCCGCGGTTGACGCTCGTCGATGTCGTCGACGAGGCCCTGGACG
>DATHFI010000096.1:0-8318 GCA_035490275.1 Planctomycetota bacterium | reverse complement strand
CACGATCTCCTCGGCGGACATCTTCAACACCCCATTGACGAAGACCCTCAGCACGATCTTGTAGGGCGCGGTCCCCCCGGTGACCGTCGCCTCGTAGTTGAAAGCTTGGGTAGTCGGCGGTAATTGAAAGTGAGTCCCGCTGGGGCCAAAGCGGTTGTGGATGTCCATCCCTTGGGCCAATGCCGCTTCCGAGCCCGCCACGAAGAGAGCGACGGTCAGTAGAACCCTGTACAAGGTGTCCTCCTCCTTGAAGATTCGCCTCCAAGGAGAGAGCAGGACCCCTGCCATGTCCTTCATGGGACCCCGTGGGCAATCTCCCGAAGTGCAGGAGGTTGGGTGGCTGATGCTAAGGATACCCCAAGATCGGGCGGGTGGGACTGTCCCAGTGAGACAGGAAACTGTCCTACGGGAGGACAGAGCCGGTGATGGAGCGCCGGAGGCTGTACTTGTCCATCAGCCGGTAGAGCTGCGATCGGACGATCCCCAGCTTCCGCGCCGCGGCGCTGATCGAGGGCTCGGTCCGGATCGCGTTCTGTATGGCCTCGCGCTCGGTCTGTTCGACGCTGGAATGGAGGGGTACGGAACCCGCGACCGCCGGTTCCTGGAGCTGGCGCTGCACATCCTGCGCCGTGATCCGGCCCTCGCACAGCGTCGAGAGCGATTCGATCACGTGCTTCAGCTCCCGGACGTTGCCGGGCCAGTCGTGGTTCATGAGCGCCCGCATCGCATCGGTGTCGATCTTCACCCGGGCCCGCTTCGCGCCCGCCAGCTGGAGGAACGAATCCACCAGGAGCGGGATGTCCTCCTTGCGGTCGCGGAGAGGCGGCAGGGTCGCCTGGAGAACCTTCAGCCGGTAAAGGAGGTCGGACCGGAACGTGCCCGCCTTGGCCATCCCGCTGAGGTCCCGGTTCGAGGCGGCGATGATCCGCACGTCAACCCGCTCTGGGGCGGTGGCGCCCACGCGACGGACCTCGTGCGACTCCAGGGCCCGAAGGAGCTTCACCTGCAGGTCGGCGCTCATCTCTCCGATTTCGTCGAGGAAAAGGCTACCCTTGTTGGCGGCCTGGAAGAGGCCCTGCCGGTCGCGGTCGGCCCCCGTGAAGGCCCCCTTCACGTTGCCGAAGAGTTCCGCCTCCAGCATCGTCCCCGTGATCGCGGCGCAATTGAAGGCGAGGAACGTCTTGCTCGCGCGGGGCCCGCCCAAGTGGATCCCCCGGGCGGCCAGTTCCTTGCCGGTGCCGGTCTCGCCCAAGATGAGGACCGGCGCCTCGGTGGCGGCAGCCTTCTCCAGCACCCTGAGGCATGCGGAGAGGGCCGCCGACTCGCCGATCATGGGCTCGAACGCAGGATGGCGCGAACGATCGGCGCTCCGGACGGGCGCCTTGCGCCGCACCGCCCCTTCGAGCTTGATCTGCTCGGAGAGGGTGTCGCGCTGGCGCTTCAGCTCCCGCACCTCGTCCTCCAGGAGGGCCCGGTACATCGCGAGGGCGGCCTTTTCGCGGAACATCTCGACCCGTTCGAGGTTGACCGTTTCGAAGACGCCGCTCCGGTGGCGGTTGTCGAGGTAGACGACACCTACGCGCCGATTGGCCGTCATGAGGGGCAGGCAGAGGATCGACCGGATCCCCAATTCGCGGACGCTCACGGCGCCGGCAAGGCGGGGATCATCGGCCGCATTCAGGCAGTGGAAGAGCTCTCCGGTGCGATGGACCTTTTCCACCACGGTCCGGCTGAACCGCAGGTCGGCGGACTGTGGATCGCGCTTGTCCATGTTGCGCCGGGCGCGGACCGCGAGTTTGCCGTCTTGGACGAGCACGAGATAGCCCCGCTCGGCGCCCGTGATGTCGATCAGGGCGTCCATGACCATGCGCAGGATGGGATCGAGATCGGCCGAGGCGTTGAGACGGCGCTCGATCTCGAGGAGGCGCCGGAACCACTCTTCTTCGCGCGAGAAGGAGCGGCGCAGGTCCGCCTTCTCCCGGAGTTCCGAGTCCCTGCGCTGGAGGTCTTCCCCCATCGAGGGGTCTTCGAACCAATCCGACCGTCGGTCGCTGAACACGCGTCGAGCCTCCTGATACCAGCGCTCTGCGCCTTCGGCGTTGCCCGAGCGGGCGGAGAGGTCCCCCAGCATCTCGGCCGCTTCCTCCGCGAACCGGAGCCGGTCGCGGGAGAGCGCCTTATGGTACACCTCGGCGGCGTAGCTCGCCGCCGTTTCGACCGCCTCGGCCGCTCGCGCCGCCGCCAGGCCCGCGCAGAGGCGGAAGTCGATCCCCACGTCCCGGCCGAATGACTTGATTGCGCGCTCGATCGTCGCGAGAGCGCGATCCCCGGGGCCGTCGCTCAGGCGACCGATCCCTTCGACGAGATCAAGGACCCCCGCCGCGAACCGGTTCTTCCACGGAGCGCATTCGCGCCGGGCGCGCTCGAGGACGGCGGGATCGACGGCCATGCGCCGATGGTAGAGCGCCTCGGCGAGCCCCAAGAGCACCGGGAGGGCGTCGATAGGCCAGTGGGCTTCCAGCAAACGCTCCGTCGTCGTTTTCAGCACCGACTCAGCGGCGCGCCACGCGCCCGAGAGCCAGAGGGCAAGTCCGCGCTGTCTATCGTGAGCCACCGGAGTCGCCCAATCGCTCTGGCCTTCGACGCGAGCTTCCGCCATGCGGAGGAACCGTTCGGAATCGTGGGGCCGGCTCTTCTGGGCGGAGGTGACCGCAAGTATCTGATACCCGCGGGCCTCAACATGGCGCTCCCGCGTGCGGTCGGCGAATTCGATCGCGAGCTGGGCCGCTTTCTCGGTCTCCGAGACGGTCCCATGCAGGACCGAAATCTGGGCGAGGTTCTGAGCGTAGTTGGATACCAGCATCCACTGGCCCGATTCGATGGCACACTCGAGTACACGGCGCTTTAGCAGCAGAGCCTGAGCATGAGCCCCCGTGATTTCCAAGATCGTGGAGAGTATCGCCTCGGCTTGGGTGGCTTGGACCCTCCAGCCCTGCCGACGCGCAATCAAGGCCGCTTCCTTGAGAAGCGCGCGGGCCTCGTCGGGTTTGCCGAGCAGCTGGTAGTAGGCCCGGCTCAGGTAGCGCAGGACCCGGAACTGCTCCTGATGGTTGCCGCTCCGGCGCGCGAGCTGGAGGGCTTTTTCCAGGCGCGTGACCGCTTCCCCGCCTTCGCCCGTGTTCAGCGCATGCGAACCCTCCGCGAAGGCGAGCCCGAGCTCATCCGCCACGCCTGTCTCCCGGGCGAGCTCGATCCGCTCCTTCTCTTCGACGGGCTGCCGGAGAACGCTGAAAATCCAGGCGCACGCGAGCTGGATCCTCGCCCGTTCCGCCGGGACCACCACGAGATCCTTCAGCGCCGCGTCATACTCGGCGATGGCCGGGCCGTATTCGCCGCGCTCCATGAGCGCCTCGGCGAGAGCGGTGCGGGCCGGCGCCGAGCCGTCGGCGGCCACGCGCTCGCGCGCCGCCGCGACCATCCGCTCGAAATGGCCCGCGTTCTTCCACGCCGTCCGCGCCGATTCCCACGCCTTGAGCTTTTGCGCGCCGCCCCGACGGGCGACCCGCTCGAAGACTTCGCCCGCCCCGAGGTACGCCTGGCGCCGCAGAAGCACGTCGCCCAGCTCCAGCCCCCACCGCTCCGCCGCCGCGACGTCGGGCGAGTGGAGGTAGTGGTGCGCGATGATCTCCTGCTTCTCGAAAGAGATCTGGCCGCCGCAGTTTTCGAGTCCCCGGGCGATCCTCAAATGGACCTCGGCCTGGCGCGCCTCGGGAATCGATTCCTCGATCGACCGCCGCAGGAACGCCGAAGTCATCCGCCAGCCCGAGGGGGCGGCGTCCACCCATCCGAGGTCGAGCAGCTGCTCGAGCGCCTCGGCGGTCTTCGCGATGCCGGTGATCGCCCGCAGCTCGCGCAGGGGAAGGGGCCGGATCAGGAGCGCGAGCACCTCGAGGAATTCACGCGTGGCGGCGTCGAGATCCGCCACCTGGGCCGACACGTCGGCCCGCCGGTCCGCGGGCAGCGCCAGCCGCGCCCCGGGGCGCAGGCGCAATGCCCCCTCGGTGACGACCGTCCGGGTCCGGGAGGCGTCGAGGAGTTCGCGCGCGAGACCCGCGTGGCCTCGCGAGGCCGCGGCCAGTTCGTCGATGAGTCCCGCCGAGGGCGTCGCCCCGCCGGCCCAGGCGCCCGCCAGGTGCGAGAGGTCGGAGCGATCCAGCGGCTTCAGTTCGAGCTCGAGGGCGCGCTCGCGGGGGAAGGGAGGCGTCCGCCCGACGGCGATGAGGGCGATCCGCGCCGAATTCCGGAGCGCGAGGACCGTCGCCAAGTGCTCCACGAGCGACCGGCTGTCCCGGTCGCCGCGGTCGAGATCGTCGAAGATGAGGACGACGGGGACCTGCTCCGAGGCCGCCACGAGCGCGCGCGTCACGGCGAGCCGGAGCTCCGAGGTGTCGATGAACCGGCGCTCCAGGATTTCACGGGGAAATCCGGCCGGCCCGAGCATCTCCAGGGCCCCCCGGGCCTGCTCGAAGGGGATGCGGCCGCCGTCGGCGGCCGACCCGACGCCCACGAGGAACCCGCGCGTCTGGGCCTCGATGCGCGCCTGGTCGAGTAGCGCCGACCGGCCCGAACCCGATTCGCCGTGGATGGAGACGACCCGTCCGCCCGCCTTGGCGGCGAGCGTCGCCTCCAGGACGGCGCCGATTTCCTTCAATTCGCGGTCGCGTCCGAAAAGCCGCAGGTCCCGTCCGGCGAACTCGACGACCGCCGGGTCGATGAGCCGGCTCGCCGCGAGAACCGCGTCGGGATCCTCGATCCGGCGACCCGGCTTCGACGTGACCAGCCGTTCGACGAGCCCGCGGACCGGCGAATTCTCCTCGGGGAGGAGCTTCAGGAGGTGACGTCCGAAGGTGCGCAGATCCTCACCCACGGAGGCGTCGGGCGAGGCGAGGCCGAGGTCAATGAGCTTGACGGACACCGTGGTCCCGTCTCCCACGACCAGGATGTTCCCGGGATGGAGATCTCCATGGGCCAGGCCGTTGCGCCGGAGATGATCGAGCGCTCCGGCGACCTGGACGACGATCTGCAGAACCATCGCGGGGGTGCAATTGGTTTCATGGCCGAGGAACTTGGCGAGGTCCTCGCCTTCCACGAATTCGGTCGTGTAGAAACAGCTCGGTCCCGCGATCCCGAAATCGAGCGCCCTCAGGAATCCCGGGTGGGCGATCCGGGAAAGCGCGGTGAATTCCCGCTTCAGTCGAAGGCGGACATCGGCGGAGGCGTTGTTCTCGATGACCTTGACGGCCACCTCGAGGTTCCGGCGGGAGTCGTCGCGGGCGAGGAATGTCCTCGCCGTCGCGCCCTGACCCAGGGTGCGGACGATGTGATAGCGGTCCGGAAGCATCACCGGATGCTGCACGGAAAGCGCCTTAACTAAATCGTTGTGCACCCCGACCGCCCGCAACGCGACGACACGGGCAGACCCTCCCCGGTCGGGTACGTGGAGGCAAGTATATCCCACCCCAGGCTGGAATCAACAAAATAATGACCCTTTTTGGGACAGGAGGGGCCCCCGGGAGGGGTGAGGGGGGTCCGGATTCAATGATGAACCGGAATGTCAGTTGGAGGTGAACCCGAGGATGTCGAGGAAGTCCTCGTCCCCGGCGTAGGCCGCGAATTTCTGGCGGGAAGCGCCGATGTCCTCTTTCCACATCGCCAGCGTCCGGCCCTTGTCGATGACCACGCACTTCCGGAGATAGTCCATGGCCTCCTGCCGGCGTCCGCGCACCGCCGCCAGCCCGGCAAGGTTGAAGAGGCTGGAAATGTTGCGCGGATTGATTCCCACCGCGCGCTTCCAGGCCTCCTCGGCCTGGTCATAATCGCCCTGGCATACGGCGTAGGACAAGCCCAGCGTCCCGAGCACCTGGTCGTCCTCGGGCAGCTCCTGCGAAATCGCCAGGATCGCCTCGTGGGCCTGCTCCTTGCGCTCCAATCCCATGTAGGCCTCCCAGAGGCCAAGATATATGTGCTTGGAGGACAATCCTTTGGCGATGGCACGGCCGAACGCCGTCACCGCCTGGTCGGGATCGCCCACCTCGAGGAAGTAATACCCGAGGTATTCGTGGGCCGCCCCGAGATCCTCATCGAGATCGAGCGCCTTGGTGTATTCCTGGAAGGCTTCCTGGAACTCTCCCTTGCTCTGGTGGAGGCGGCCTAGGCTGACGTGGGCGTCCGCGTTCTCCTGGTACCGTAGGGACCGCTCGAAACTGACCCCCGCCCGCTCCATGTCCCCCTTCTCCGCCTCGGCGATGCCGCGGAGGTTCAACGCCGCCGCGATCGCGCTCTTCACGTCACGATCGTCCGGGTACTTCTCCGTGAGGTGCATCAGGCGGGCCAGCGCCTCCCGGTACTGGCCCTTGGAGAGATGCCCTCGCGACTCTTTCAGACCCTTCCTCAGGTCTTCCATCCGTCCCCTGACCAGTCCGGCCGGGCCCGGCCTATACCAATCCATCCCTAATTTAGACGCGGCTCAACGGCCTCTATTACTACCTTTCGGTCGAGCACCCTCATTAACTTGTTCACATTCCCTCTTATTTCCCGGATCCGAGCCAGCCTTCTACAATTCCCCTCTGGAGATCGCTCGGGTCGGGCGCGGCGCCGATCAGGTACGCCCCCGTCTCGCGGTCGACGATCGGCAAATCCGCCTCGACCTCGACCTCCTCGTCCTTGGCGTCGGCGCTCCTTGAAAACGTCACTTTGACCCGGTCTCCCACTTTCAGGCCCTCGAGCGCCTTGGCCACATCCGATCGATTGGAGGTTTCGCTCCCACCTATTCTTACGATGCGGTCGTCTTTTCGGAGACCCGATTTTGCGGCCTCGCTCCCCTCGGGGGGGTCGACCGAGATCCGCAGTCCGGTCATGGGCACCCCGAGCGCCTTCACCTTCTGCGGCTGGAAGCGGATTCCGGCCTCCTCCAGGATCGTGGCATAGGGCAGCTCTTCGGTCCCCGAGACGTACTTCGCGAAAAACTCCGTGAGGTCCGATCCCGCTACGGCGTTCGCCGCTTTCAGGATCCCGTCTTCCTCGAATCCGATGCCGATCTCCCCCTTGCCCGCCTTGCCCGGTTCCACGACGAGCGTCCGGTAGAGGTGGCGCATCAGGTCGTCGAGCGACTTCCGGTTGGAGGTGAGCTTGCGGATCCGGAGATCCAGGAGCAGGCCCAGCAGTTCGCCCTTGTTGTAATAATCGACGGCCCCCGCCCAGCTTCCCCGAGGCCGGTCCCAGACCGTGCGCGAGGACTCCTCGACGGGCTGGGTTTTGCGGACCGGATTCCGCTGGAGCTGCCTCACCTCCTCGGCCAGGTGCTGGAAATACTGCTCGCGGGTCCAGACTCCGGCGCGAAGCAGGCTCAGGTCGCCGTAGTAGCTCGTCACTCCTTCCGAAAACCACAGGGCCTTCGACCGGACCGGCTGGCTGTAATCGAAGGGGCCCAGCTCCTTCGGACGGATCCGCTTGACGTTCCAGAGATGGAAGAATTCGTGCGAGAGGACGCTGGCGGCGTACAGGGGATCGTCCTTCACCCACATGTAGCCGTAGTCGATGTCGGTGGAGTTGAGGTGCTCGAGGCCGTTGCCGACCCTCGCCTGCGGGAAGTGGAGGAGGAAGACATAGCGGTCGAACGGCGCGGGGCCGAGCATTTTCATCTGCTCCGTCACGATCTTCCGGCAGATTTCCGTGAGCTTGGGGCCGTCGACCGGCCCGGCGGCGTGGACCACGAGCTCGTACGTCACGTTGTCATGCGTGAAGGTGTGAAGGTCGAATGTTCCCAGCTCGGTGGGACAATCGATGAACGTGTCGTAATCCCGGGCGCCGTAGGTCGCGTCGCCCAGCTTCTTCAGACCCGTCCCGACCTTCCAGCCTTCGGGCAGCTTGAACGTGACCTGGTGCGGGCCGTTCATCCGACCCTTGATGTAGAGGTACGCGGCCGGTCCGTCGAGGTCGTAATGGTCCGGGGTCAGGTTGCCCTGGAGGACCTGGACGGCCTGCGGACGCAGGGTGTACCGGACGGTGAACTTTCCCGCGCGTCCCGTTTTCAGCGTCCATCGGGAATCGCTGTCGGTGGCGGCGACCTCCGTCTTTTTCCCGTCGATCTCCGCTTCGAGATTCCGGACGGCCCGGTAGAAGGGGAGGACCTGGTATCGTCCCGGGGCCCAGACCGGGATTCCCAGGGTCAGCTCGTCGTCCCGGTTGTTCTCCACTCCCATCTCGACCTTGACGTTACCGCTCCCCGGATCGGTGACGTCGAGGGTGAAGCTCACCGC
>DATHFI010000095.1:0-2968 GCA_035490275.1 Planctomycetota bacterium | reverse complement strand
CGTCGATCGCCACGAACTCCTTCTCCGTCGCGGCCCCGTCGATTTCAGTGGTCAGGATGAACGTCTCGATCTCGCCGATCTTCTCCCGCCCCGTGACCTTGATTTTCCCCTCGGAGCCGCCGGTGAGGTAGGTCCAGACGGTGCCTTCCTTCAGGGTGAGAAAATCCGGGGGCTTGGGATCCTGGACGAGGAGCGCGGAGAAAATGAGGACGGTCCACCGCATGGATCGCTACCGGGATCTGGGGGGTTTCGAAGGCTTCTCCATGGCCTGGCGGCGCACGGGGACCACGGTGGTGCCGCCGCTGACCAGGCCGTCGCTCTTGTCGATTTCGAGGATGAGCCGCTTCAGGTCCTGCTTGCTGATGATCTTCCGCTGGACGAGGGCGTCGACGAGCGCCCGAAGGACCATGCAGACGCGCTCCGCGTCTTCCTCGACCTCCCGGACGCGCCCCTCGACCGATTTCGTGCCGGCTCCGAGGCTGATGTCGGCCTGGTCGAAATCTTCCTCGGGAAAGAGGTTGCCCAGGTAGTAGCGCGCGCGGGTCATAGGGAGCCTCCTCGAAGAATCATACGTTTCCCGCAAACCCCAAACAAGAACCAAGTCCAATGGGAAAACGTTCAAGGTTCAAAGTTCAAGGTTCAATGTCCAAAGCCGGGTGGCGAGACCTTGAACATTGAACTCCAGCACGTTGAACTTCCCCTGCAACCTGGTACTCGTTCCGGGTGTCCCATAGTCAGGAGAATTCCGAGGATGCCGCGGGAGTCCGACCTGGTCCGGGAAGCGGGGGAAGGCGACCTCGCGGCGATGGAGGCGCTCTACACGGCGCACCGCGCGATGGTGTTCGCGGTCGGGATGGGCGTGTGCGGCAACGGGGCCGACGCCGATGAGGTCCTGCAGGAAACGTTCCTGCGCGCCTTCCGGTCGCTCGCGGACTGGCGGGGCGCGGGCAAGTTCTCGACCTGGCTCTATTCGATCGCGGTCCGGACCGCGCTCAACTGGAAGAGCCGGTTCGTTCTCCGGCCGGGGCCCCGCCGGCCCGCGGAAGAGTCCCCCGCGCCCGGCGACGCGGCCGACGAGGCGGAGTCCGCGGAGGGATTGCGGCGCGCGATCGGCAAGCTTCCCTTCCGCCAGCGGATCGTGCTGACGCTGCGGCACCTGAGGGGATTGAGCCTCGCGGAGATCGCGGACCTCCAGGGGTGCGCCCTCGGGACCGTGAAATCAAATCTGCATCACGCGATGGCGAATCTGAAGGTGACCCTCGAAGACGAACGGATGCGGGCATGAGTGACTCGGACGAATCGGACATCCGCCGGGCGCTGGGGGCGGACTCCCGGGCGACGTTCGGCGACCTGCGGCGGAAATTGGAGGCGGATCTCCCCGGGACGTGCCACGCCCTGGACGAATCGATCACGGCCTACGCGACCGGCTCGGAGGAGCCCGAGGCGGAGCTTCACGTCGCGGAGTGCGCGCGGTGTCGCGACCGGAGGGACGCGCGCGCCGATCTGTGGCGGCGCCTGGCCTGGCCCGAGTCGCGGGCCCGGTTCCTGGAACTCCGTCCGCGCCTCTTCGAGCCCCGTCCCTTCAGGATGATTCGCGCGGTCGCGGCGATCCTTCTGGCCGCGGCCCTGGCGTCGGCCCTGGCGATTCCTCGTCCCCAGGCGCCCGACGACAGGGAGGCGCTCCTCAAGCGTCTTGACCAGATGGGGGTGAGCTTGAAGGATCTCGCGGCGCTCGGGGACGAGCGGTCGGTGCGGATGCTGATCAAGGTCGGCGGGCCTGGGTCGGACGCGCTCCTGCTCGGGGTGCTCGGGCGGGATTCCCGGCTTGATCCGATCATCGCCCGCGCGCTCGCCGGCGGCCCCACCGAGTCCCTGCTTCCGGCCGACCTCGTGCGGGATCACCGTCCCGACCTGCTTCCGGCGCTCGTCGACATGGCGCGGCCGGGCAGCGCGACCGCGATCGTCGCCGCGCTGTTCGAACCCCGGCTCGCCCCGCGGGCGGCCAGGGCCCTGACGCGGCTTCCGCGCGACGAGGTGGAATCGGCGCTCGCCTTCGCGGGGATGGGGGCCACGCCCGAGGAGGCGGAGGCGCTCGTGGATCGGGAGATCGCGCTGGAGGGAGCGCTCGTGGCCGCCGGACGAAGCTATCGACACGGGGACCAGGGCTTCTGGCGGGCCGTCACGTCCGACAACGGGCTCGACTTCCTGATCGCGGCCGCGGGCACCGCGGCGCTGAGGGAGGAAGCCTTCTCCTTCCTCAACCTGATCCCCGACGACGTCGTGGCGGCGGGTTGCCGCCGGGCCCTGCGTCATCCGGCGCTGGCGGCCGGCGCGGCGCGGGTGGCGGCCCGTCTCGGGGACCGCCGACTCGTGCCGGAGCTCCTGCATGCGGCGAAGAATCCCCCGCCGGGCATGGACGACGCCGGCTTCGAAATCACGGGCGATGCCCTGGTCACGTGCCGGTCGCTCACCTTCGAAGCGATCTGCATGCAGGCGGTGGCGGAATTGACGGAAGACCGGCGCGAGTTGCGTTGAGCGGGGATTACTCAGTTTCGAATCTTCGGCAGCGCTTCGTTGAGATAGGTCACGATCTCGCGCGTGTCGGTGCCCGGGCCGAAGAGGCGACCCACGCCCATCTTGTTCAGGGCCGCCACATCCTCCGGCGGGATCACCCCTCCTCCGCAGAGGAGCACGTTCTTCATCTTCTTCTTCTTCATGAGCCCGAGGATTTCGGGGAAGAGCGTCATGTGGGCGCCCGAGAGGATCGAGACGCAGATCGCGTCCGCGTCCTCCTGGAGCGCCGCGTTCACGATCATCTCGCTCGTCTGGTGCAGGCCGGTGTAGATGACCTCGAACCCGGAGTCCCGCAGCGCCGCCGCCACCACTTTCGCGCCCCGGTCGTGGCCGTCGAGCCCGGGCTTGGCCACCAGCACCCGGTACTTGCGTGCCGGGGTCTTCGCAGGCTGAG
>DATHFI010000094.1:0-3885 GCA_035490275.1 Planctomycetota bacterium | reverse complement strand
CGGGATGCGGATCGCCCACAACGACGTGTCGCTGGCGACGAATTTCATGGCGGCCCAGTCCGAAGCGGGCGCGGCCTTCAAGAACTCGGCGGTGTACCTCGAGAAGTTCGTCGAGAAGCCGCGCCACATCGAGATCCAGATCCTCGCCGACGAGCAGGGGAACGTCATCCACCTGGGAGAGCGGGACTGCACCATCCAGCGCCGCTTCCAGAAGCTCATCGAGGAGGCCCCGTCGCCGGTAATGACCTCCGGCATGCGGAAAGACATGGGCAACGCGGCGGTCGCCTTCGCCCGGGGGGCGAAATACACGAACGCCGGGACCTGCGAGTTCATCGTGGACGAGCGCGGGAAATTCTTTTTCATCGAGATGAACGCCCGCATCCAGGTCGAGCACCCCGTGACCGAGATGGTCACCGGGATCGACCTCATCAAGGAGCAGATCCGGATCGCGGCGGGGGAGAAGCTCCGGTACCGGCAGGGGGACATCTCGATCAACGGGTGGGCGATCGAGTGCCGGATCAACGCGGAGAATCCGGCGGACGGGTTCAAGCCGAGTCCGGGGAAGATCACCGCGTACTACCCGCCGGGGGGGCCGGGGGTGCGGCTCGACTCGCACGTCCACGCCGGCTACGAGATCCCGTCCTTTTATGACTCGATGATCGGCAAGCTCATCGTCCACCGGAAGACGCGGGACGAGGCGATGGCGGTGATGAAGCGGGCGCTCTCGGAGTTCGTGATCGAGGGGGTCCACACGACGATCCCGCTCCACCAGGCGGTCTTCGACCACACCCAGTTCATCAAGGGGCAGGTCGACACGACCTTCATCGACAGCTACTTCACGCGGTAAGCTTCGAGCTTCGAGCTCCGAGCTTCAAGCCAGACCGCTAGTTGTGGAAGTACACGCTGGAGTTGTAGTCCGGCTGGATCACGCCCAGGCTCAAGCCCGCCACCAAGGCTGCGACGACCGCTCCCACCAGGATGAAGGGGAGCGACGCCGCCAGTCCCGCGCGGAATTTGCCCATCCCGTGGACGTTTTGGAACGCGTGGTAATTCAGCGCCGTTCCCAGCACGATCGCCACCACGGTGCCGAGTATCGGCACGAGGTGCCACATCTGCGCGCCGCTGTTGTAGGCGACGGTCCGGACAGTCGCCTGGTAGTTGCCTGAGCCCCCGAGAATCTTCAGCGGGATATGCCAGGCCAGCGCCTTGCCCCAAGTCAAGAGCGCCATCCCGACGTACGTCAGCGGGTAGAGGAGCAGGTAGAAGCCGCCGAAGGCGACTTTCTCGGAAATCGAGGGATGCATCGGGCAGGCGGCCGCCGTCAACACGAAGACAAAGGGAAGGAACAGCGTCAGGATCTGGGCGATGGGGAACCAGGCGAACGAAATCGGCTTGCAGTGGCCCCCCTCGAGCGGCGCCCGGCGCCAGAATTCCGCCGGATGCGTGAGGGAACCCCACGTCTTCCACCAGCGCCGAAACCGGCCGCCTGCCTTCGGATCCTCCCAGGCCACGGAGCGCACGTCGCCGACGAACTCGATCTCCGGCTTGGGAGGCGGCGGCGACGCGGGCACGGGAACCGGCGCGGGAACCAGGGCCGTCGTGGTGGCGGGGACCACGGACTCGCCGCAATACTTGCAGAGGGCGGCGAGGACGCTGATGTCCTCCGTGCACGCGGGGCACCGCCGGATCATGACGCGCCGGCAGGTGGCGCAGTGCTTCTGGTCGCGCTCGACTTTGACGTGGCAGTGGGGGCAGTTCAGAATCATGACGGTTACCTCTCGCGCATCCTGAGATTATAGACGACCCGCGGGCGCCATCATTTCCATAATTCCGCCGACGATGGTTCAAAGCTCCCGAGAGTATGAGGTAAGAATTCCACGGGTTCATTCATCCAAAATCGACGAAGGGAGACCCAGGACTCCGCGTCACTCCAAGTTGGCGTGTCGTCGCCTCAGTTTGCGCGCGGTGATGCCGAGCTCGTCCTTGAGCGTGAGGATGAGCGAATCGAGGTACAGGAAAAGCGCCTGTTCGAAAAGCGACCGCGCGGGCTGGCGCGAGCGGACACCCCCGTTCCCGCCGCGCGAATCGAGCGACGCGGGGATCACGATCGTCCGGCGGGCGAGCCGTCCAAGCGGAGTTCCCGGACTTGCCGTCAGGGCGACGCACCGGGCCCCGATCCTCCGCGCCTTCTTCGCCATGTAGACCGTGAGCTCGGTGGTGCCGGACCCCGAGCAGGCGATGAGCAGGTCGCCTCGCGCGATCCCCGGCGCGGTGATCTCGTCCGCGAGGTGGACGTCCCAGCCGAGGTGCATCAGCCGCTGGCCGAAGGCTTTCACCACGAGCCCGCTCCGGCCGACTCCGCTGATGTAAATGCGCTTCGCTTTCTCGAGCTCCCGCACGAAATGGAGCGTGTCGTCCTCCCCGATCCGGTCGAGGACCGAGGCGACTTCCTTGAGGACGATCCAGCGATACGCACGCATGGGCGTCAAACCCTAGCTTGTAGTGCCTTTGGCGAAATCAGATTGCCGATTGCGGATTGCCGGAGCCTGTGGAGCTCCTGAAATCCGCAATCCGTAATCCGGAATCGGGAATCGGGAATCGCCGACCGCCCTCACTCCAGCACCAGGCGGTCGGCATCGTAGGCCGGGCCTTCCCAGCAGATCCGGGAATACCGCCAGTCGTCCCCGTCCACCACCTTGGTCACACAGGCGCCGCACGCGCCGAGCGCGCAGCCCATCCGGCGCTCCATCGACACCTCGCAGGGAAGCCCGCGCTGGCGGGCGATCCGCACCACGCGATCGTTCATCCGGTCCGGCCCGCAGGTGTAGAGCATAGTTCGCGCGGGATCCAGTTCCTTCAGCGTCTCGACCAGGAGCTCCGTCACCAAGCCCTTCCGGCCGCGCGACCCGTCGTCCGTGGCCGCCCGCGACTCCACCCCGGCCGCGACGAAATCGTCGATCCCGTACAGCATCGACGCGTTGCGCGCCCCGAAGAGGAGCAGGATCTTCGCCGGCGACCCCGACTCCTTGAGCTGGCGCGCGAAATGGTAGAAGGGGACGATCCCCACGCCACCCGCTACAAAGACATACTGGTCCCGATTGGGGTTCACCGTGAATCCGCGGCCGACGGGTCCGAGAAATCCCACGGTGTCGAGCGGCTTCTTGCGGGCCAGGATTTCCGTCCCCTTGCCGACGACCGTGTAGACGATGTCCAGGTTGGTCCACGCGCCTTTCTGCGGCTCCACGTCCCAGAAGCTGAAGGGGCGGCGGAGGAGCGGGTCGGTCGCCTCCTCGTCGCATCGCAGGTGGGCGAATTGACCGGCGTCGACGTGGCCCCGCACGGGCGCCGCGAGCCGCATGCGGAGGCAGTTCGGGGCGATCCGTTCCTGGGAAACGACATACGCGGGTCCGTTGTAGACATCCGGATTGAGCCGCATCGCGCAGGATTCTAGCCGAAGCCCGGCCCATCCGCTATAACCGACGCCATGAGAGGGGACGAGACGGGCCGCGCCTTCGCGCTCGCGAAACGGCTCGCAATCCGGGCCGGGGCGCTCCTGCATCGGCGCCGGGAGGGCCGCCGGACGGTCTCCAGCAAGGGCGGCGTCGGCAACATCGTCACGGAAATGGACCACGCCTCGGAGCGGCTCATCGTTGGGGGAATCCGAAAGGCGTTCCCGGATCACGCCATCGTGGCCGAGGAATCGGGCGCCTCGGGAGCGGGCGATTACCGGTGGCACATCGACCCGCTCGACGGCACCGTGAATTACGCGCACGGGTTTCCGCTCTGGAGCGTCTCGATCGGCTTCGAAGCGGGCGGCCGAATCGAGGCGGGCGTCGTCTGCTGTCCCGGCTTGGGGGATCTCTACGAGGCGCGCCGGGGGCATGG
>DATHFI010000093.1:0-2419 GCA_035490275.1 Planctomycetota bacterium | reverse complement strand
AGGGTGGGAGGAGTCGGCGCCTCCGAGGGTGCGCCAGGCGTACATCCTCAAGCAGCTCCAGACGCGGTGGATGTGGGTGGGGGACGCGGTGCACCGGACGGTGGCGCGGGTGCTGGTCTCGGCGCGCGCCGGGGAGGCGATGGCGGAGTCTGTGGCGGTGGAGGAGGGGTTGAAGGGGATGCGGGAGGAGTATCGCGCGTCGAAGCAGGGGAAGTATCGGGAGCGGCCGAAGAAGGAGTGCGGGCTGTACGAGCACGAGTACGGGGTCGAGCTGACGGACGCGGAGTGGGGCGAGGCGGCGGATCATTTCCGGGCGTGCGTGGGGGCGTACTACAAGTCGCCGTACGCGGAGCGGCTGCCGAAGCTGCCGCGAGGGTCGTGGCTTCCGGTGGAGGAGCTGGACGCGTTCGACTTCGAGGGGGTGAAGGTGTACGTGCGGCCGGACTTCGCGTACCGGACCGGGCCGGACACGGTGGAGATCATCGACTGGAAGACGGGGCGGCGGACTGAGGAGGCGGACCCGATCCAGCTGGCGTGTTACGCGCTGTACGCGCTGGGGAAGGGGTGGGCGGCGGGGCCGGAGGATGTGACGACGACGGAGTACAACCTGGCGCAGGGGAAGGCGCGGGAGAGCGTGATGACGCCGCCGCGGCTGGAGGCGGTGCGGGGGGCGATGCGCTCGAGCATCGCGGCGATGAAGGATCTGCTGGACGATCCGGCGAAGAACGTGGCGACGGAGGGGGAGTTCCCGGTGGCGGCGGACGCGGGGGAGTGCAGGCGGTGCAACTACCTGAAGATCTGTCCGGACTCGCCGCTGAACTCCCGGAGGGCGTGAGAGGCAGGGCGCAGCTCCCCGTTTCCAGATCCCAGATTCCAGTTCCTGAAGTTGCGAGCTTCGAGCCGGAGTGTGGGCTGTGCGAAACCGGGGGAGGAGCCGATCGAATTGCGGAGGGCGTGATGGGGGACTGGCGCGACCGGTGGTGCGAGGAGTTCGCGCGGGTGTACGAGGGAGACGCCGAGGGGGAGGCGTATCACGGGCCTGCGACGAAGACGAACTTGAAGGGAGTGACGCCGGCGATGGCGTCGACGCGTCCGGTTTCGGGGGCGCACTCGATCGGCGAGATCGTGCTGCACCTGCTCGCGTACCGCGAGATGATCGCAGAACGGCTGGAGGGCCGGCCGCGGGACGGTTCATCGGTGGAGGACTGGCCGGCATTCCCGGGTCGGGAGTCAGCGGCGGCGGCGTGGGAGGGCGCGCTGGGACGACTGGACTCGACTCAGCGGCGGCTGGTGCATGGAGTGAGGGGGGTGCGGGGGGAGCTGGCGGAGAAGGCGGAGGGGTGGGCGCGGTTCATCCTGCATCATGTGCTCTATCACTCGGGCCAGGTCGGGCTGTTGCGGAAGGCGTAGGGAGCTTCCCGTTCCCCGTTCCCCGATCCCCGCTTCAGAAGCCGCGAGCGCCGAGCCGGATCTGGAGCACGAATCGCCCAATTCGAGAAGCCGCATATATTCCTCTTGACAATAGTCGTTATAACGAGTAATATCCAGGCATGGGGAGAAGGAACGCGCTGGCGAAGGAAATCAAGCAGGCCAAACCCTTCAGCTCCGTCGCCGAAGAAGCCGGTTTGAACATCATGAAGACGGCGGCGTTCCTCGAGCAGTCGGTGGAGCGCGCGCTCAAGCCGCACGGGATCTCCGCGACTCAGTACAACGCTCTCCGGATTCTCCGGGGCGCGGGTCCGGCGGGGCTCTCGTGCCAGGAGGCGGCCTCGCGGATGATCCGGCCCGAGCCCGACCTGACGCGGCTCTTCGATCGGATCGAGGCGCGCGGCCTGATGCTCCGGGAGCGGTCGGAGGAGGATCGCCGCATCGTCTTGGTGCGGATCACGGCACAGGGCAAGAGCCTCCTGGCCTCCGTCGACGGCGTCATGGAGACCCTCGCTCAGCAGCTGCTCGGGCCCCTGGGCAAGAGGAAGCTCCAGAGAATCATCGATGCCTGCGAAGAAGTGAGGAATCCCGACTAGACCCACGGATTGAATCGAGAAAGGATGAGACCATGAGCAAGACAGGACTTCAGGCCCTTTTGACGCCCAAGGAGAGCGTGCTCGTGCTGATCGACCATCAGCCGTTCCAGTTCTCCAACCTGCACAGCCATGAGCCGACGATGATCGTGAACAACGTCATCGGGCTGGCGAAGACCGCGAAGGTGTTCGGAGTGCCGACCATCCTGACGACGGTCCTTGAAGAGCGCGGAGGCCACCTGATCAAGGGCCTTCAAGACGTCTTCCCGGAGCAGGTGCCGATCAACCGGACGTTCATCAACACGTGGGAGGACAGCCGCGTCGTCGACGCCGTCAAGAAGACCGGCCGGAAGAAGGTGATCATGGCGGCGCTCTGGACCGAGATCTGCCTGGCGATG
>DATHFI010000092.1:0-4366 GCA_035490275.1 Planctomycetota bacterium | reverse complement strand
CTCGAGGCGGCCGTCCCGGCCAAGTGACGGGGTCGGGGGTCCGCGATTTCCTGAATAAACGGAATGGCCCCGCGCTTGTATACTGAGTAGCGAGACCCGCACCCGACCCCAATCAAGGAGATTGAAGATGAAGTCGCTGGGAATCCTGGCCGCCTTCGCGGCCGCGCTGGTGTTCGCCGGATGCAGCACCTCGTCCTCCGGCTCGGACGGGATGATGTCCGGCAAGGACGGCTCGTGTTCGGCGAAGAAGGACAGCTGCTGCGCCGGCGAGACCCAGAAGAAGGACTGCTGCGCCTCCGAGACGAAGAAGGACGGCTGCTGCGAGGGCAAGGGGTCCGAGGCCACGGCCGAGAAGAAGGGCTGCTGCGCCGAGGGCAAGTCCGAGGCGAAGGTCAAGGACGGCTGCTGCAAGGGCAAGAACGTCTCCGCGGCGTGCGCCAAGTGCAAGAAGGCCTGCGAAGCGGGCTCCTGCGACGACGAGAAGAAGTGCGACGGCGACAAGAAGTGCGACGACTGCCCCGCCAAGGATGCTCCGAAGCCGTAGCAACCCAAACCTAGAATTCAAGAAAAGGGACCGGCAACACCCGGTCCTTTTTCTTTTACATGGGAGACGGCCCCTGGAATCTAGAATCTAGAAGCTGGGATCTAGAATCCGGAATCAGGAATCAGGAATCAGGAATGCGTGCCCGGCCTGGCCTTGCCTCCGAGCCCACCTGCGACTGCAATCCCAAGCATCTCAGCTGCATCTCGCCGAAGGAATGGATGAAAGGCCAGCTCGGCGTCTGGCAGTTCTACTACGAGAAGCGCGATGTCCGCGACAAGACGCTCCATCCGGCGACTTTCCCCATCGCCCTCGCCCGGCGGCTCATCGATCTTTTCACCCACAAGGGCGAGCTCGTCCTCGACCCCTTCGTCGGCAGCGGCACTTCTCTCATTGCGGCGCGCGACGCGGGGCGCAACGCCGTCGGCTTCGACCTCCAGGAGAAGTACGTGGACCTCGCCGGGAAGCGCCTCGCGGCCGAGCCCGCGAACGGGACCGTCCAGCGCGCTCTCCGGGCCGACGCGCGCGAGATCCCGAACCACGTCGCGCCGGACTCGGTGAAGCTGATCTTCACCTCGCCGCCCTACGCGAACCTCCTGAACCGTCCCCGCGCCAACAAGAGCCGGCGGACGCACGACCGCAGGAACGCCCAGCTCGGCAAGGTCGAGCAGTACAGCCAGGACCCGCGCGATCTCGGCACCCTCGACCTCGACCGCTACGCGCAGGAGATGGAGTCGATCTTCCGCGGGCTCCTGCCGCTCCTGAAACCGAAGGCCCACTGCGTCATCAACGTGCCCGATATGTGGCTGGACAACCGCCGCATCACGATCCACATCTCGATCGTCGACGCGCTCCGCCGCGCGGGCTACGAGCTGCGCAACATCATCATCTGGGACCGCACGAACATCGTGAACCGGATCGGCATCTTCGGCTGGCCGTCGAACTACATCACGATGGGAGTGACGTTCGAGTATCTGCTCGATTTCTGGCGACCTCCTGCAGCCGGGGTATAATTCCCCCCGAGATGAAATCGATCGGTCTCGCATTCCTCCTCGTCCTCGGCGCCCAGGAACGTAAAGGTCCCGAACTCCCTTCCACCTACACCAGCAAGCACTACGAGCTCAGGACGAGCGCCACCAAGGAACAGGCCGACAATCTGATGGAGTACATGGAGATCGTCTTCGACACCTACATGAAGCTCCTCAAGCCCGACGACCCCGCCGCCGCGGAGAAGGCACGGAGCACCATCGTGCTCTACAAGGACCGCGAGGAGTTCCTCGCCTCCGGTGCGCCGAAGTACGCCGGGGCGTACTACAGCCGCCAGAGCAAGAATCTCGTCGGCTATTTCGACGACCTCACGATGAAACCCTTCTTCGCCCACGAGGGCATGCACCAGTTCACCGATCTCACCTCCAAGAACTACTCGGATTTCCCCATGTGGTTCTCGGAGGGCATCGCGGACTGCATCGGCAACAACGAGGTGCGGAACAAGAAGCTCTACCTCTGCCTCAAGGGCGGCACGATCGCGCGGGGCCGCCTGCCGATCATCCAGGAGGCCCTCAAGGCCGGGAAGGCGTACAAGCTCCACGACCTCCTCACGCTCGACCACGACAAGTTCATGGCCGACCCGGGCCTCTGCTATGCGCAGTCCTGGTCTTTCTGCCATTTCCTGATCACGTACCCGGACATGGAGGACCGCAACCAGCAGATTCCCAGCGGCAAGTTCCGGAAAAACGTCGCGATCTACTACGAGCGCATCCGGGCCGGCGGATCGTCCCACTACCAGGCGTGGGACGAGGCGTTCAAGGGCATCGCCATCGAGGGGCTCGAGGAGCTGTGGAAGAAGTACGTCGAGAAATTCGAGCCCGCGCGCCAGCTCGGATTCCTCGGGACGGAGCTCACCGTCGAAGAGTCCGCGGCTCTCGGTCTCAAGGAGGGGCGCTCCGGCATCCGCGTCACGAAACTCGTGCCGGACGGCGTGGGCGCGAAGGCGGGGCTCGCCGAAATGGACGTCATCCTCTCGTTCGACGGCAAGCAGGTCCCCGGGAACGACGCGATGAACCAGCTGCGCTCCTGGATGCAGGCCATCCCCTACGGCCGGCGAGTCAAACTCGTGGTCCGCCGGGACGGGAAGGACCTGGATCTCATGATCGTGTGGGAGCCGCCGAAGAAACAATGAAGCTCCCGGCTCCCGGCCGCCGGCTCCCGGTTGAATGCTGATTGCTGAACGCTGACCGCTTCGAGGTATAATTCCCGTCTCATGTCCGAGTCCGCGCTCGACGAACTCTACTCCCGGCTGAAGGTCCGCGAAGCGGCCCTCGACCGCGTCCTCCATTGCTTCAACGATCTCTCAAATCCCGTGCGCACGTTCCACGAGATCCTCGACATCGCGACCGAGGCGATCCCCTGCGGCGCCTCCAGCCTGATGCTCGTCACCAAGGAGGACGGCACGATGACCTTCGTCGCGGCGACGGGACCCGTCGCGGACAAGGTACGCGGGATCAAGCTCCCCCCCGGCATCGGCATGCCCGGCATCGTGGCCCGCGACCGCCGCCCCCTCGCCGTCAGCGACGTGACGAAGGAAGCGAGCTACTCCCGCGAGCGCCACAAGATCGCCGGCTACGAAACCACCTCGCTGCTCGCGGTGCCCATCCTGTACAAGGGCGACCTCACCGGCGTGATGGAGCTGCTCAACCGGAAGGGCAGCAGCGAGTGGGCCCGCCACGAAGTCGAGCTCCTCGAACGGATCGCCCGGGCGGCCGGGGCCTTCATCAACCTGATCGGAGAGCGCCGATGACCGACATCAACGTCCTCTTCCGCGACCTCATCAACCGGCGCGGGTCCGACCTGCACCTGAAGATCGGCCGCCCCCCGCTCATGCGCCTCTCCGGCGAGATCGTCCCCACCGACGGGCCGGCCGTCACGGGCCCGGACCTCGACGGCATCCTGAAACAGCTCCTCGGGGCGGAGGGCCTCGCCCGGCTTCAGAGGGACGGCGAGACCGATGCGGCGTACGCCGTTCCCGAGCTCGCCCGATTCCGGATCAACGCGTTCCGCCGGATGGGCCACTTCGGCGTCATCGCGCGCGCCATCCCCCTGCAGGTCCCCACGCTCGACAGCATGAACCTGCCCCCGGCGATCAAGGACCTCCTCAACGTGCCGCAGGGCCTCGTCCTCGTCACCGGCCCCACGGGCAGCGGCAAGTCGACGACGCTCGCCTGCATGATCGAGCACCTCAACCAGACCCAGCCGCTCCACGTCATCACGCTCGAGGACCCGATCGAGTTCGTCTACACCGACGCGCAATGCGAGGTCACCCAGCGCCAGCTCGGGACCGACGTCTCCACGCTCCAGGAGGGCCTGCGCCGGATCCTCCGCCAGGACCCCGACGTCATCCTCATCGGCGAGCTGCGCGACCGCGAGACGATCGAGACGGCGATGCACGCGGCGGAGACGGGCCACCTCGTCCTCTCCACGCTCCACACGAACGACGCGAAGCAGACGATCGACCGGATCATCGACACCTTCCCCGCCGACGGCCGGGACCACATCCGCTCCATGCTCTCGCTCACCCTGCACGCGATCATCAGCCAGCGCCTCATGCGGCGGGCGAGCGGCGGCGGCCGCGTGGCTGCGATGGAGATCCTGATCAACACGCCGAACGTCCGCGAGCTCATCGCGGGGGGGAAGATCCGCGAGATCGAGGCCGCGATGAAGACCGGCGAGTACTACCGGATGCAGACCTTCAACCAGGCGCTGGCGCGGCTCGTCCACGAGGGGGCGATCACGGAGGAGGAGGCGGCGGGGTCGTCGACCAACCCGAAC